>JAHFBW010000153.1:419-7853 GCA_023249845.1 Candidatus Eiseniibacteriota bacterium | reverse complement strand
CCCGCTCCAGGCGCTCCTCTGTCGGCTCCTTTCCAGCGTCGAGCCAGGTGTCTACCCGGTGCGCGGCAACACCGCGCTCACCATCCTCATGAAGGAACGCCTGGTCGAGACCGCGAACGTGGCGCTCTCGGGAACGCTCGCGTGGCCAGTGTGGCTCCGCTGGGCGGGCATGCGCGTCGGTCGTCGCTGCGAGATCAGCACGATCATGGAGGTGACGCCGGAGTTGGTGGACATCGCGGACGACTGCTTCTTCGCCGACGGCATCTACCTGGGCCGGCCGCTTGTCCACCGCGGGCATCTCGTGTGCGAGCGGACCACGTTCGAGCGCCGCACGTTCCTCGGCAACCACGCGGTGATCCCGGCCGGCGCCCGGTTGCCCGGTGACATCCTGCTCGGCGTCTGCACGGTGGCGGAGCCCGCGCGGATCGGCCGCGGCACATCGTGGTTCGGAAACCCCGCGTTCGAACTGCCGAAGCGTGAGACGGTCGAGGCCGACGAGCGACTCACGTTCCGCCCTTCTCCGATCCGCGTCGTGAATCGCGCGCTGTGGGAGGCCATGCGCCTGGCGCTGCCCGTGCTTCCCGCCATGCTCGTGGTGTTCTGGGCCACCCAGCTACCACGGCTCGCCGTGGGTCGGTCGCCACTTGCGTTCCACCTGGGCGTACTGCCGCTCGCTGCGATCGCGACCGGGGTCCTGCTCTGCGCACTGACGCTGGCCACCAAGTGGCTGTTGATGGGCCGCATGCGCGAAGCGCGGCACATGCTGTGGTCCTGCTGGTGCAGCCGCTGGGACATGCTCTACGAGGTGTGGTCAGCGTACGCGCGCCCTGTGATCGAGTGCCTCGAGGGCACGCCGTTGGTGGCGTGGTGGCTGCGCGCCATGGGTGCCCGGATCGGCAGGCGCGTGGTGCTCGGCACGAGCCTCGCCCAGCTCGTGGATCCCGACATGCTCGAGATCGCCGACGACGCCACCGTCTCGTGCCATCTCCAGCTCCACAGCTTCGAGGACCGCGTGCTGAAGCTCGGCCGTTCGCGCTTCGGCGCGAGCAGCACCGTGGCCGCGGGCGCGCTGGTGCTGTACGGCGCCGAGATCGGCGACGGCGCGCACGTCGGCGAGCAGAGCGTGGTGATGAAGCATGAACAACTCCTGCCGGGGCACGCGTACGCCGGCGCGCCGACGCGGCCCGATCGCTAAGGGGGCGGCGTGATCAGCTCGGCTCCTGCTCCGAAGATCCCGCCCGACGACGTGGTGGACGTGTGGTGCGTGCCGCTGGACCTTCCTGCGGCGAGACTTCACGGGTTCACCGCCGCGCTCGACGATGACGAACGGCGGCAGTGGGCGCGGATGCGCGTCGGCGGCGACCAGTGGGCCGCCTCGCGCGCGGCGCGCCGCGCGGTGCTGGCGTCCTACCTCGGCGTGCCCGCCTCCTCACTGCGGTTCGTGACCGACGCGCTCGGGAAGCCTCGTCTCGCGGATTCCCCCGCGCTCCACTTCAACGCGTCGGCACGCGGCGGGATGGCGGTGATCGCGGTGGCGGCGGACCGCGCGGTCGGGGTGGACGTCGAGTGTGAGCAGACGCTTCCGCTCACGACCGAGGTGCTCGAGGAGATGCTCACGCGCGACGAGCAGGCGCGAATCGCGTCCACTCCGGCTGGGGAGCGCCGCCACGCATTCAGCGAGGCCTGGACGCGCCACGAAGCAGTCCGCAAGGCGCTCGGCCTGGCGCTCGAGGACCCACTGCCCGTCGTTGCGGACGTCGCGACGCGCCCGGTTTCCGCCCCGGAAGGCTACGCGGTCTCGGTGGCGGCCGAAGGTCGGTGGAGCGTGCGCGAGCGGGACTTCGGCTCGCTGGCTTGAGCTCAGCGGCTCTCGACCACGTCTCCGGTGTCGATGAACCCGTCCGCGAGCGGCACGCGCCGGTCGCCGAGCCAGCGGTCGAGGCGGCTGAAGCGCGACGGCAGTCCCTCCACGTCGAGCGCCACGCCGCTGCGCAACTCGTAGTGGAGGTGCACCGTGAACACCGAGCCCGAGTAGCCGACGAGTCCGAGCGGCTGACCCTGCCGGACGGTGTCCCCGACCTTCACCCGGACGCTACCGCGCTGGAGGTGCGCGAGCAGGCTCCACTCGCCGTGGCCGTGGTCGATGACGACCGAGTTGCCGGTGAGCGTGCTCGGGTGGGCGAGGATGTCCTCCATGGGAAGACTGCTCACGCCCACCACCCAATCGGGCCGGCTGTCCACCGCCGCCACGACGCGACCGGCGCCAGGAGCTCGTACGGTGACGCCCCAGGAGTACCAGTCGTCGTTCGTGGAACCGTCCGTGCGCCACATCGAACCTCGCTCGTCCACGACGCTCAGGTCATAGGCGTAGCGCCCGGGATTGCGCGTGATGCCGATCTTGACGATCGGCTCGAACGTCGTGTCGAGCCGGCGGTGATGCGCCAAGGCGTCGTGCGCGTCGAACACGAACACCCGGCCGGTGAGCGGCAGGATGAGGTCGGTGTGCTGGTGGAACACCTGCGGGCGTATGTCGGCGTGCAGCGTCTCGGCCCGCGTGGCGGATTCGAGCTCGAACGTGTAGCGGAGTCGGGCGAGCGGGAGTGCAGCGTCCCACTCGGCGAAGGGATTGAACACGAGCAGCGGGTGCCCCGCGCTCACGTGACGGCTGGGAAGCGTCTGGATGGCGGGCGCCGTGCCATTGGCGCCGATGAACCGGCGCGCGAGGAAATGCCCCTCGACGTCGAACGCGGACACCTTCACGTGCACCAGTTCCAGCGTGTCGGGGCCGGCGTGCTCGAAGCGGAAGTCCGCGTTCAGACGCTGGAGCCCACGGCCGGGCTCGAGCCATACGGCGTCTGGTAGCACGCGCACGGTGGCGGCGCTCGCGGGGGCCGCGCTCGCGAGTCCAAGGAATAGCAGCAGGACGGCCGCACGCATGAGCGAATCCCTCCGGAGAGATGCTACTTCCGCGATTGCTCCAGCAGCTCCACCAGGTGTTCCTTCCACAGCGCCGCCCAGGTGTGGGTGCCGTGGCCGCGTGTGCGCTCGCTCGCCGGGATCAGCACGAAGCTCGCCCGTTTCACGCGCTTCACCTCGCGCTCGGCGATGCCCAGCTCGGGCGGATTGATGAAGTCGTCCGCCGAGTTCACGAACATCACCGGCGCCTGGATGCTCTCGAGCATGGGCGACGGGTCATAGTGACGCGACGCCTCGACCTGGTAGAGCAGGTCGTTCGCGTCCGTGGCCGCCATGCGGGTTGCGAGCTGGGATTTGAGATAGCGGTCCACAGAGTCGCGCGTGGCGAGCGAGCTCTGCATGTAGAGGGGCGCGCTGCCCGCGATCAGGAGCAGATCCACCGCCGTGCGAAGCCCGGACTGCGGCTCGCGCTCGTACTCTCCCTCGCGCCACTCCGGGTCCCGGGTGATGGCGTCCACGACCATCTGCCGCCACAGTCGATTGCGGCCCACGATCGCGACGGGCTGGCAGGCGAGCGGCATCAGCGCGTCCATGAACGTCGGGTAGGTCTCGCCCCACACCCAGGTGTGCATGCCGCCCATGGATGTGCCCATCACCAACCTCAGATGATCGATGCCCAGGTGCCGCGTGAGCAGCAGGTGGTGCGCCCGCACCATGTCGTCGTAGTCATACTTGGGGAAGCGCATGTGGAGCCCGTCGCTCGGCTTGCTCGAGCGACCGTGCCCGATGCCGTCGGGCAGGATCACGAACATCTCGGTGGTGTCGAGCGGCTGGCCCTTCCCGTAGAGCTCGTCCGCGAACTGGCGCGTCAGGAACTGCCGGCCCGTACCGCCAGTGCCATGGAGCACGAGCACGGCGTTCGTGGCGTGGCCCTGCGCGTCGCGCCGGAGCGTGCCCAGCGTGAGCACGTGCAGCCGGAGCTCGGGCAGCGTCTCGCCGGAGACGAAGTTGAAGTCGCGCGCGACGAAGTCGCTCTCGGCAGCGCATGCCGGGAGCGCCCCCCGTGACGCGAGCGCCAGCACGAGCACGAGCACGAGCAGTGCTGTGAAGCTACGCGAGGACGTCCTCCCATGCCTCTGGGTCGGTCCCACCGCGTCCCGCTCCAGGCGGTCCGGCACCGGCTTCATCGCGCCCTGGCCTCCCCCACGTCCGTGCCCCGCACCCGGCCCGCGAGCAGCGCGAACACCACGAGCGCGCCCACCCCTACCAGCGCCTCGGTGTAGAGCATGCCATTCGTGCGCCAGTGGTCGTGCGCCCAGCCGTTCACGCGCAGCATCCCGAGGCTGAACAGCGTGTTGAGGGCGAAGAACAGGTTGATCTTCGTGGCCGCGGCCGTGTCGCCGATGATCGCGAGCACCATGGCCGTGATGGTCGCGGCGCACATGCCGAGCGAGAAGGTGTAGAGGAGCGTCGATGCCGCGTAGCCGAGGTTCGTGCGCGGCGAGAGCGCGATGGCCACGCACGCGAGCAGGCCCAGCGCGGAAGACACCGCGTACGACGTGGGCTTGGCGATGCGGTCGGCGAGCCTTCCCCCCGCGAAGCATCCAGCCACGATGGCGATCCCGCCACCTAACCCCAGCACGGCCGACACCGTGTCGGCGCCGGCGTTCCACTCCGAGGCGATCGAACCGAACAGCGCCTGCGCGGCACCTGTGCCAATGGGCAGGATGGCGAGGATCAGCCCGATGCGGCCGCCACGCGAGCGGACGAGCGCTCCGAGCTCTCGCCAGGCGTCGCCCGCGCGCTCGCCGAGCGAGCCCTCCCGCAGGTGGCGCGGAGGCTCCTCCAGGCCCGTGAGTGCCAGCGAGCAGAGCCAGAGCAACGCGGCGAGCGCCGCACCCGCCATCCACGGGTGAGGCACGTGCCGCATGAGCCAGAGCCCGAGCCCGCCGCCGGCGGTCTGTGCAAACTGGTTGCCGCTCTGGAACCAGCCGCCCGACCGGCCGCGCGCGTGCGGCGGCGAGTTGTGCGTCATGAGCCCCTCAGTCGCGAACGCGATGAACGTGCCCGCAAGGCTCGTGAGCAGCACCAGCAAGGCGAGTAGCGGCATGGTGCGCGTTGTCAGGGGCAGCGCCGACATGGCGATGAATCCGACCGAGACAAGCGTGATGGCGATCCTGTACCAGCGCTTGCGAGACAGCGTGTAATCGCCGAGTGGCGCCCAGATGAACTTCCAGCCCGACGCGAGCCACGTCATCCCGATGACACCGGCGATATCCGACACCGGCACGCCCGCCCGGCTCGCGAGGTAACCGAGCGCAATGGAGGGGAAGCCGAACGTGAGCCCGAACGGGAAGTACAGCACAGCCCACACCCAGGGGTGACGCGGAGTTCCGGTGACCGGGAGGGTCTCGGTGACGGCCATCACGCGATGCTAGCCGAGATCATTCGTGAACCGTGAGCCGAAAGCGTCGCGTCGGTGAAACGCGGTCACCTCGATCGCGGGCGGCGAGCCGCGCCCGGGACGCGCCGCTTGAAGAATTGCACCTCGCGCTCGTGCTGCACGGCGGCGGCGCGAGTCTCGAACGTGCCGAGGTTGCGTCGCTTCCCGGTGCGCGGATCGCGGCTCTCCGAATAGAGCCGGTACTTTCCGGACGGCAGCCTGCGGATCAAGGCCTGAGCTCTCCGTGCATCGCCCGCCACCGCGACGCGAGCGAATGCTCAACATGACGCCTGTGGCTCGGACCAGCCTACAGCGCCCGAGCCAGCCAGCGGAGCGTGTTCAGCGCGAACTGCCGATCGTCGTTGCCGGGCACGTTCATGCCCATGGGCACGCGCCTCCCGCCCGCCACCTGCGCGGTGAGCATCGCGGCCTCCCCCATCACCACGACGCGGCCGCGGCCGTGCTCGAACGCCAGAGCCTGCGCGCGTCCGGCCGCGGCGCGTCGCTTGTCCGCCGGCACGCGGCCCCCCGCTCGGCCGAGTCCCACGAGGAGATCCTCGGCGCGGTCCGAGAGCCGCAGCAGCGCTACCGAACCCGGTGGGCCCGCGAGCGACTGCCCGGTGAATGCCAGCACGTGGTGGACGGATTCGGTCGAGTCGCGCCCCAGGACGATCGGGTGTTCGTCCGCGAGGCCATGGCCAGACCGGAAATGCAGGAAGGTCTCGTTCCCGCCCTCGGCGCGATCGGGATCTGCGGTGTAGGCCGCGCGCATGTCCACGCCGAACGCCTCGCCGAGCGAGCGCGCCGCGTCGCCCATCGGGGCGTGGTCGGCGATCAGCAGCAGAGCGCCGCCGCCCCGGACCCAGCGCTCGATCGCGCCGACCTCCGCGGGGGTGAACGCCGGCTCCGACGCCTCGGGCCGGTCCATGCGCTCGTCGCCGAGAGCATTCGCGATGACGAGCAGGTCCGCGGCGGCGAGCACGGTGCTGTCGATCTGCGCCGTGTTCGCCGTGACGCGCCACCCGTCGTGGCGCGCGAGGTCGGCGAACGGCCGGTAACGCCCGGCCGTGCGATGGAACTCGTGATGGCCCTCGTCGAACAGCATGCGGGGCGCGCGTTCCACCAGCGCGGGGCGCGCGACGCGCGTGTCGAACGTCGTGTCGGGCTCCTGCTGGGCGAGCGCGGGACTCGCAAGGAGAGCGAAGACACACCACGCGAACATGGAATGCGGGCGGCTCATGGTCGCTCCTCGTTCGCCACGGCGGGCGTCGGCTCCTGCCCGACCCCTGCCGCCTGCTGGAATCGGCGCTCGAGCAGGAGTACCGAAATGACACCTGCGGCCGCGAGGAGCACAAGCGCCGCGACGTCCCTCGCAGGGAGGTCGATCGCCGGGATCTCCGCCGTGTAGTCGGGTCGACGCACTTCGATCGCACGCGCGAGATTGACGCCGCTGTTCACGAACGCGTGGCAGAGGATCCCGGGCAGGACGGAGCCGGTACGGACTGTGAGCCAGCCGAACACGAGGCCGAACGGCAGCGCGAACACCATGTGCGCGGGATCGAGGTGGAGGAGCGCGAAGATCACCGCGCTCGCGAGGATCGCCCAAAGCGTGCGACAGCGCGCCTCGAGCGAGCGCAGGATGTGGCCACGGACCCAGATCTCTTCACCGAAGCCGGGGCCAACGCCCATCGCGAGGACGAGCACGAGCCAGCTGATCCCCGGTGCCGTGCGCATGATCTGGATGAGGCGGCTGACCGCGATGGTGTCGCCGGGCAGGCCAAGCTGGCGACTCCAATACGCCGCGAGCGCGCCCAGCCCGAACACCCCGGCGGCGAGAACGAGCAGCAGGACGTACGAGGTCCCGTCGAGTCGGACCGGATGGAGACGGAGCCAGCTTCGCGCCGGCAGCGAGCGCCGCCGGGCGAGCCACCAGGCGAAGAGCACGAGCAATGCGTTCTGGAGCAGGATCAGCGCCGCGAGCCCCGGCGCCGAGCGGAGCGCCCACGAGACGAGCTCGCGCGAGCGAGGAGCGCCGGGCAGGCATGCGGCCACGAACAGGACCAGGATCGCGGCCA
>JAHFBW010000153.1:0-409 GCA_023249845.1 Candidatus Eiseniibacteriota bacterium | reverse complement strand
GACCAGCCCAAGCAGCACAGTGCCAAGGATCGAGGAAGGCGGCTTCACCGTGGGCTCGGCTGCCCCGGGTGCCGTCGCGTCGCCCACGGCCGCGGTCCCCGTGTCGCTGGGATCCGCTCCAGGGGTGCGCATGCGCTGGTCCATCCGCACCTCCTGCTCCGCGTAGGTGCAGCGCCGTCAAACCGCGAACGCCTCTGGCTGCCACGCCAGCCCCAGCTCGGAGGGCGGCGCCATATAGCCGAGCATCGCACTCGCGGCCACGACGCTCGGGCTCGCGAGGTAGCCCTCGCCGCCCACGCCCATGCGATTGGTCCAGTTGCGGTTGAAGCTCGTGATCGCGCGCTGGCCGGGCTTCAGCGAGTCGGGCCCCTGGCCAAAGCACGGCCCGCACCAGCTCTGGCGGATGCCG
>JAHFBW010000423.1 GCA_023249845.1 Candidatus Eiseniibacteriota bacterium | reverse complement strand
GCGCGTGCGCTTGCCGCGCATCGCGCAGTGGTGGCGCTCGAGACCACCGTCGTCACGCACGGCCTGCCGCACCCGCACGGGCTGGCCGTCGCGCGCGACATGGAGGCGGCGGTCACGGCCGCCGGTGCGGTGCCCGCCACCATCGGCGTGCTCGACGGCCGGATTCGCGTCGGGCTCACCGCCGCCGAGCTCGAGCGCCTGGCCGCGACCGCCGCTGTCCCGAAGCTGAACCTCAGCAACCTCGCTGCCGCGCTGGTGGCGAACGGCGCCGGGTCCACCACGGTCTCGGCCACCATGCTGGCCGCGCATCACGCCGGCATCGGCGTGTTCGCGACGGGCGGCATCGGCGGCGTGCATCGCGGCGCGGCGGAGACCGATGACGTCAGCTCGGACCTGACCGCGCTCGCGCGCTTCCCGGTGGCGGTGGTGTGCGCGGGGGCCAAGTCCATCCTCGACCTGCGGCGCACGGTGGAGCGGCTCGAGACGCTCGGCGTCCCGATCTATGGCTACCGCTGCGACGACTTCCCGGCGTTCTGGCGGCGATCGAGCGGATTGCGGCTCGACCAGCGCTTCGATGCCCTGCCGCTCCTCGCCCAGGCCATCCGCGCGCACCACGCGCTCGGCACCGGCACCGGCATCGTGGTGGCGAACCCGGTGCCCGCGGCCGCCGAGCTGGACGAGGAGGTCTACGAACGCGCCCTGAACGGTGCGCTCGAGACCGTGGTCTCGCAGGGCATCCGTGGCCGCGAGGTCACGCCCCACATCCTCGAGTTCATGCAGATGGTGACCGGCGGTCAGGTGGTGGACGCCAACATCGCGCTGCTGCTGGATAACGCCCGCGTGGCCGGCGAGCTGGCGGTGGCGCTGACGCTCCACGACGCCTGAAGCGGCGGACGACGAGCCCCTGGCGCGCTCGGACGACGAGCCCCTGGCGCGCTCGGGCGACGCGCTGCAGGTGCGAACTGGGGCGTTAGGCACGTGATTGCGCGCCGCGACCGGGCGAGGTCGCGTTCGGTCCCATGGAATCCCGCGCTGGTCTCGAGGACGTGGAACCTTTTCGGATTCCCCCTCAGTTTCCGCATCGCGGCGGGCAACATGTAGAACGCCCATCGCGTAGTTCCGGAAACGCGCGCTGGGATCAGCGCGCGCTCGCGCGCCGACCCGCGCGCGCCGTCGTGCGCCGACCGTGACCCGGCGTGACCAGTGGCAGGGGCCGATACGCCCATCGGCTTCCCCGGAGCCAACTCATGCGACTGCTCACACTCCTGATGCTGCTCGCCGTGCTCGTGCCCCGTGCGAACGCGGACGTTCCCGTGGTGCCTGCGAACCTTCCCCCGGTGCATGCGCTGCGTACCGAGCGTCCGATCGTCATCGACGGCCTCCTCGACGAAGAGGTGTGGAAGAGCGCCCAGGCCTGCACGAACTTTCTTCAGGAAGACCCGGACCAGGGCGTGCCTCCGCGCCAGCGCTCCGAGGTGCGGCTGGCGTTCGACGACGACGCGCTCTACGTGGGCGCACGTCTCTACGACTCGGCGCCCGATTCGGTGGTGGCCCGCCTGGCGCGGCGCGACAACGACGCCGCGTCGGACGCGTTCGCGATCCTGCTCGACCCGTTCCACGACAAGCGGACGGGGTACTACTTCGTGGTCAGCGCCGCCGGAACGCTTCAGGATGGCGTGCTCCTGAACGACGGCTGGGACGACAGCTCGTGGGACGGTGTGTGGCAGGGTCGTGCGCATCGCGACGCCCAGGGCTGGGCGTGCGAGCTGCGCATTCCGTTCTCACAGCTGCGATTCACCGCGGGCAGCACAATGGTGTGGGGCGTGAACTTCAAGCGCACCATCGCGCGCTACAGCGAGTCGGACGCGATCGTCTACACGCCGCGGGGCCAGTCCGGATACGTGTCGCGCTTCCCCGAGATGCAGGGCCTCGACGGGCTCAAGACCGGCCGCCACGTGGAGATGACGCCGTACGCCACGAACAAGTCCGAACACCTGCGCTTCGACGGCAACGACCTGTCGCGCTACGGCTCCGCCGACCCGTTCCACGGCGACTGGCGAGCCAAGCCGGCGATCGGCGGCGACCTGCGCACCAGCCTCGGCTCCAAGCTCACGCTCAACGCCACGGTGAATCCCGACTTCGGCCAGGTCGAGATC
>JAHFBW010000422.1 GCA_023249845.1 Candidatus Eiseniibacteriota bacterium | reverse complement strand
ACGAGATGCGCGACCACATCGACCGGATCGTATGTGCCCTCGCCCTCGTCGGCATCGAGCCACGGCTGCGACAGCCCCACGAGCCACGCGTCGAGCAGACTCGGTGTGCGCGACAAGATCTCGATGGCCTCGCGGACTTCAACCAGCTCTTTGATGGGCCGACTCCTTCAGACCGCGACGCGACGGCGGACGTTGCGGGCGGGCGGCGCCTTGCCGGACGGCGATTCCGCCTTGACCTGGAAGTCCACGTACGTGCCCTCGGCCAGCTCGGCGAAGCGCGTGCCGTCCACGAGGTCGGTCTCGTGGAAGAAGTACTCGGCGCCGTCGTACTCGCCGCAGCTGTCCACCATGATGAAGCCGTAGTTCTTGTCGACGCGCTTGTGCTTCACGACCCCCATGAGCGTCGTGTCCGTGGGCGCGTAGGTCGCGGACTCGCTGGCGCCGCCGTTGCCGCCACCCGTGCCGGCGAACGCCGTGCCGGCGGCCGCCGCGGCATCCTTCTGCCGCGAGAATTCCTCGCGGCAGGCGGGGCAATAGAACTTCTCCCCGCGCTTGGGATAGTAGGTCGTCTCCACGCGGCGCTCGCCCTTGTGCGTCGGCGACTGGCAGTCGAGGAAGTGCGGATCGTAACGGCGCGCGAGCCGAGGCAGCAGGTCTTCCAACCACAACAGTTCCACATCACGAACACGCGCCTTGTCGGCCGGGTCCGAGTACTCGCCCGAGCACGCGCCGTTGATGCTGGCGATGGCCACGCGCTTGCCCAGGCGGCGCACGCTCTGCAGCACGGGCTTGAAATCCTGGTCGCCGATCACCGCGATGGCCACGTCGTACGCATTGGCCATGCTGGCGTTGAACAGCATGCTCGTCGCGAGCGCGATGTCCACACACTTTTCCTTGGCCTCGAACAGGTCGCCCGGGTCCCGGTCGGTGCGTCGCAGGCGCTTGCCGCGAAACTCGATCGGGAACGCCTCGACCTCGTAGTGGTGCTGCTGGCGGAGCATGGTGAAGAAGTTGAGCCGCCGCTCCACCGGCTCCAGGTCGCGCGGGTCCACGTTCGCGGCGTAGCTGCCGAACAGGTGCGTGCGCACCACGGTCCAGTCATCGTGCCCGAGCCGGCGGCCGACCTCCTCTGCGAGCACGCGTGGCAGCTTGCCGAAGTCGAGCACGAACCCGGGTTCCCCCGAGGCTTCCACGAGCCGGCTGGTGTTCGAGTACAACCACGTGCCATCGATGAACAGCATGAACTTGATCATGGTGCGAAGCCTCTGAGGTCGAATGGACAACGGCCGGAACCGGACATGGAACGAATCGTGAAACGGATCGCAGAACGAACGCAGGCCCTCAGTGTGCCGGAGCGTGCGGGTGCAGCACAATCGTGGTCGGCAGAAAGCGGTGCCTACTCACCGGACCACCGGGATGCGTGCGGCCCGGATACCTCCCGCGAACGACAGCCGGGCGAAGTACACGCCGCTCATCACGCTCGCGCCGTCTCGCGTCGAGAGATCCCACGACACCCTGGACCGCCCCTTCGGCAGCGTCCCGGCCAGCAGCGAGGCCAGCCGCCGGCCCATGGTGTCGAACACCTCCAGCTGCGCCGGCAGCTCGAGCGGGGAGTCGAACAGGAACATCACGCGTCCCGCGCACGGTGTGTAGCCCGCGAGGCTCATGCGCACGCCGCGGCCGGGTGAGCGGTACTCGTTCACCGCGGTCACGGCGGGGTTCTCGAGCGTGAAGTCGTCCCCGTGCCACAGCACGCCGGTGATGGCGATGCCCTGGTAGAGCGGCCCCCAGGCCGTGAAGCCCGCCAGGTAGTCCACGCCCTCCGCGCGCAGCTCCTCGCTGCCACTCCAGCCGAACACGGCGTCGTCACCATTCAGGTACTGCATCAGCACCTGCTGCGAGCTCCAATTGCCCTGCGTCGTGTCGGCGAGGCTCGCTCCGGGCACGAGGGTCTCGAAGCGGATCGTGGTCAATCCCTCCTCACCCGGCGGCGAGCCCGCGCTGGAGAACATCAGCCGCCAGCCCGCACTTGTCCCGTTGACGGGGAACACGTGCGGGCCCTCGAGTTGCCCCACGCGCGTGTTTCGCCGGAGTGTGCCGGGGAAGAATCCCAGGTCGTCCCATGCGTCCACCGTCCCCGGCTGACTGCGCGCCACGCCCACCG
>JAHFBW010000152.1 GCA_023249845.1 Candidatus Eiseniibacteriota bacterium | reverse complement strand
GCCACCATGAACGGCTCGAGCCCCAGGTCCACGAGCCGCGTCACGGCTCCCGCCGCGTCGTTCGTGTGCACCGTGCTCAGCACGAGATGGCCCGTCACCGACGCGCGAAACGCGATCTGCGCGGTCTCCCGGTCGCGGATCTCGCCGATCATGATGACGTCGGGATCCTGGCGGAGGATCGCGCGCAGTGCCGCGGCGAACGTCTTTTTGGCTTTCTCGTCCACCTGCACCTGGTTCAAACCCGGGAGCTGGTACTCGACCGGGTCCTCCACCGTCGTGATGTTCCGCGTCACGTGCTTGATGGACTCGAGCGCGGAGTAGAGGAGCGTGGTCTTGCCCGAGCCCGTGGGGCCGGTGACGAGCACGATGCCCTGGGGCCGCTCGAGGAAGGTTCGGAAGCGGCGCAGGTCGCGTTCGCTCATGCCGAGATTCCCGAGGTCGACTTTGTTCCGCTGCGAGTCCACGACGCGCATCACGACCTTTTCGCCGCCCGTCACGGGCAGCGTGGAGACGCGCATGTCGATGCGATGCCCCGAGATCTCGGCGACAAGACGTCCGTCCTGCGGCACGCGCTTCTCGGCGATGTCGAGGTTCGAGAGCACCTTGAGGCGCGACACGATGGCGCTCTGCGTCCACTTCGGCAGCCGCTGCTCTTCCCGAAGCAGTCCGTCCACGCGCAGGCGGATGACGAGATCGTGGTTCTGGGGCTCGATGTGGATGTCGCTCGCGCCCTCTTCGACGGCGCGATGCAGCAGCCAGTTCGCGAGCCGCACGATGGGCCGGCCCTCGGCCTCGCGCATGAGCTCGTCGACCGCCTCGCCCTCCTCGTGCTCGGCGATCGCGTTCACCACCACCTCATCCTCGGTCTGGATGATGCTCTTGACCACCTCGTTCATGGACGAGTCGAGGTGGTAGTAGCGATCGATGGCGTCCGCGATCTGAGCCGTCGACGCCAGCACCGGCTTGATGAACATGCCGGCGTGGAAGCGTAAGTCCTCGAGCGCGGACACGTTGAGCGGGTCGGCCATCGCCACGACGAGCGTCTTGCGCCCCTCGAACTCGATGGGGAGCGACAGGTAGCGCCGCGCCATGTCCTCCTTGACCTTCGCCACCGCCCGCTCGTCCACGGTCGCGGACTCGAGGTCCACGAGCGGCAGTCCGAGCTGCTGCTGGAGCAGCGTGAGCAGTTGGCGTTCGTCCAAGAGGCCCATGCGAAGCAACACGGCGCCCAACATCTGCCCGGACCGCTTCTGCTCCACGATCGCCTGTTCAAGGCTCTCGGGGGACAGGAGCCGCGCTTCGATCAGCATCTCGCCGAGTCGTTTGTGTCCGCTCGCCATAGGGGCTCCGGTGCTGGGGAGGAAGGGCTGCGAGAGCGTTATCGGCCGGGAGCAGGGGGGGGTTGAGTTCGAGTCGCTCGCGGGTGATTTCCCCCGAGGGCTCTGCACGCCTCGCAAGGAGGTGACATTCGAACGGCCGCGCTGGCTGGGCTCCCGAGCGCGTGCTAGCGTCGCGTCGTGGACTCCCAGCACCCTTCGGGCACCGCCGAACCCGCGGCGCCCGCGGAACACGCGCTGCCGCGCATCTCCGTGCAGTCGCTCATTGGCCCCGACGGCATCGCGGGGCCCGAGCGATTCCAGGAGCTGCTGCGCGCCGCCAGCCGCCAGTGCCGGCGCCTCGTGGACTGCGAGCGCGTGCGGATCTGGGTGGCGCGAAGCGGCGGCCGCCGGCTGGTCACCCGGGACTTCCCGGAGGGCGGCGGGCCGCCCCGCGAGGTGCGCATCGGCCGCGGCGAGGGGCTCGCCGGCTGGGTCATGATGGAGGGCGCGGCGCTTCGGCTCGCCCCCGAGGACCCACGCCCGCCGGAGCTGGTCGGGGACGGGCATCCCGGAACCTCCGCGCTCGTGCTCCCGCTCTTCCGCCGCGGCGAGCCGTTCGGCGCCATCGAGTGCCTCGGCAAGCGTGACGGCACGTTCACGGCGGCCGACTTCGACCGCCTCGAGGTGGCCGCCGAGGGCGTGGCGTTCGCGCTCGACTACGCGCTGCTCTCGCAGGAGATCGAGCGTCGGGCGCTCGAGAAGGACGTGCTGCTCGAGCTCACGCGCCGACTGGCCGCGCCGTTCGAACTCGAGGAAGTGGTGGAAGCCATCTTCACCGGGCTCCGCCAAGTCGTGGACTTCGACGCGGCGGCGGTCTACCTGGTGGCGCGCGGCACCGAGGTGCTGGAACTCGTGTCCGAGCATGGCTATCCCGAAGGCTCGGAGTCGGCGTTCGACCTGCAGATCGGCCAGGGCATCGTGGGCTGGGTGGCGAAGAGCGGCGAGCCCGTGATCGTGCCCGACGTGAGCGCCGATCGCCGCTATGTCGCCGCGCGCTCGAGTACGCGCAGCGAGATCGCGGCGCCGCTCATGGTGGACGGCCGCGTCGTGGGAGTCTTCAACTTAGAGAGCGACCACGTGGACACGTACCACGACGGCCACTTGGAGCTGCTGCTCGCATTCGCGTCGCAGGCGGCACTCGCCGTGGAGCGCGCGCGCACGGCACGCGATCGCGTCGAGCGCCGCCGGCTCGAGAAGGAGCTGGCGATCGCGCGCGACATCCAGCAATCGTTCCTGCCGGCCTCCGCGCCGCGCGTCCCGGGATTCGACCTCGCGGGAACGTCCATCTCGCACGATCAGGTCGGCGGCGACTACTACGATTTCATCACCATCTCGGAAACACGCATCGGGCTGGCCATCGCGGACGTGAGCGGCAAGGGGATCCCGGCGGCGCTCCTCATGGCAGGCTTTCGCATGAGCCTGCTCGCCGAGATCCGGAACGAGTTCGCGATCCGCGCGGTCATGCGGAAGGTGAACCAGCTGCTGCACGAGAGCACCGAGCGAGACCGCTTCGTGACCGCGTTTTACGGCGTGCTGGACTGGCGAAACGGCGTGCTCATCTTCTCCAACGCCGGGCACAACCCACCGCTGCTGCTGCGCGCCGACGGCACGAAGGAGGAGCTCACCGACGGCGGCGTGGCGCTGGGCGTGCTGGAGGACGCACGCTACGAGGAGCGCCCGCTCGCGGTGGAGCACGGCGACGTCGTCGTGCTCTACACTGACGGCGTGAGCGAAGCGGAGAACGCGGAAGGGGAGCAGTTCGGCCCTGAGCGGATCGAACGGATCGTCCGCGCCCATCCCGCGCACAACGCGCGCGAGCTCACGCAGGACATCGTCGCCGCCGTGCTGGACTGGGCCGGCGAGCGTGGTCTGAACGACGACCTCACGCTGCTCATCCTGCGGAAGCTCCCGCGCCCCGCATGAGCCACGGGCGATGACCGTGAGACCACGCCGGTCGGCCAGCGGGGGAGCGCGCACCGAATGGTGCAGGTAGCGCGCGAACTTCAAGTGATACTTGAAGTGCGGAATGCTTGACCCCTCTGGGGACGTTCGATAGTCTGCGAAATCTCCCACCCACCGCGAGGGAACGCCCGTGTCGAACGTGACCGGCCGCATCCTCTCCGGCATGCGACCCACCGGCCGGCTGCACCTCGGCAACTACGTGGGCGCGCTGGAGAACTGGGTCCGGCTCCAGGATTCCGGCTGGACCAACTTCCACATGGTGGCCGACTGGCACATGTTGACCACGGGCCACGAGGACACGTCGCGGCTCCAGCAGCACACGTGGGACATGGTCCTGGACTGGCTTGGCGCCGGCCTCGACCCCGTCAAGAGCGTCATGTTCGTGCAGTCCGCGGTGAAGGAGCACGCCGAGCTCCACCTGCTGCTCTCGATGCTGGTCTCCAAGGCGCGACTCGAGCGCATCCCGACGCTCAAGGAGCAGATCCGCGACCTCGGAATGGACGAGCAGACCATCTCGTACGGCCACCTGGGCTACTCGGTGCTGCAGGCCGCCGACATCCTGCTCTACCGGGCCACGCACGTGCCGGTGGGCGAGGATCAGGTGCCGCACGTGGAACTCACCCGCGAGTTGGCGCGGCGCTTCAACTTCATCTACTGCGCGGACCGCGCCCCGGTCCTGACCGAGCCCGAGCCCCAGCTCACGAACTTCGCGCGCCTGCGCGGCCTCGACGGCCAGCGCATGTCGAAGAGCCTCGGCAACACCATCCTGCTCGCCGAGGAGCCGGCGGAGATGGAACGGAAGGTCATGCAGGCGTACACGGACCCCAAGAAGCTCCGGAAGGACGACCCCGGGCGGCCCGAGGCCGACGAAAACGATGGCCACCCGGGGTGCGTGGTGTGGGAGTATCACCGCAAGTTCAACGCTGGCGAGGCGGAGTCCATCGCGACGCTGTGTCGCTCGGGGATGCTCGGCTGCGTGGCCGACAAGAAACGGCTCGCCCAGGTCATGAGCGAGGCGCTCGAGCCCATCCGCGAGCGCCGGCGGAAGTGGGAGCAGGATCCGGACGCGGTGCGCGACGTGCTGCGCGACGGCACGCGGCGCGCCCGTGAAGTGGCGCGCGAGACCATGGACCAGGTGCGGAGCGCGATGGGTGTGAAGTCCATCGTGGAGCCCGAATGAGCAAGGAACGCCCAGCCGCGAACGCGGTCAACGGGAAGCCCGGCGCCCCGGCGGCAGGACCCGGCAAGCGCGGCGAGATCGACACGCGACTCGACGTGCTCGACGAGCTCTCCGTGGAGAGCCCCGTCGCCCGCGAACGTGACGGCGGACCACTCGTGCGCCCGGCTCGGCCCGGCGTGACGTTCAAGCTGCCACGCTTCGAGGGGCCGCTCGACCTGCTGCTCCACCTGATCAAGCGCGACGAGGTGGACATCCACGACATCCCCATCGCGCACATCACCAAGCAGTACCTCCAGTACCTCGAACTCATGCGCATGCTCGACCTTGACGTGGCGGGTGAGTTCCTCGTCATGGCGGCGACGCTCATGCGCATCAAGGCCAAGATGCTGCTGCCGCTTCCGGCTTCGAACGAGGAAGAGGAGGAGGGCGACCCGCGCGAGGAACTCATCCAGCGACTGCTCGAGTACCGGCTGTACAAAGAGGCCTCCGAGGGCATGCAGGTGCGCGAGGGTGTTCGCCGCTCGCTGCACGAGCGTGGCCAGGTGCCGAGCGAGGACGACGCCGGCCCGCTGCCGCTCGCTCCGGCGAACCTGTTCGACCTGCTCGCGGCGCTGCAGCGCGTCATGGCGCGCAAGCCCGAGCGCGTCGTCTACGCTGTCGAGACCGAGGGGTTCGACATCGAGGACAAGATGTCGTTCATCGCCCGCACGGTGGCCGAACTCGGCGAGCTCAAGTTCTCGGACCTCATGCGCGAAGCCCGCGCGCGCATGGAGATCATCGTCTCGTTCATGGCGCTGCTCGAGCTGATCAAGCTCGGGACGGTGCTCTGTGTCCAGGATGGGAACTTCTCCGATATCCTGATCCTGCCCCGCCTTCCGGAAAGGTTGGACTCCGATGCCTCCGCTGCACCTGCGCTCGGCGGTTGAAGCGCTGCTGTTCTCGTCCGACCAGCCGCTCACGCTGTCGCTGCTGGCCGAGGCGCTCGAGGCCCCGCCCGAGCGCGTCACCGAGGCGCTACTGGCGCTCGGCGAGGAGTACCGCGCGCGCGAGGCCGGCGTCGAGGTGCGCGAGATGGCGGGAGGTTGGATCGTCACCACGACAACCGAGCAGCACGAATGGGTGGCGCGCATGCTGCGCGGCAAGCGCCGCATGCGGCTGTCACGCGCGGCGCTCGAGACACTTGCGATCATCGCGTACAAGCAGCCGGTGACGAAGAGCGAGATCGAGTCCATCCGCGGCGTGGACTCGAGCGGCACGCTCGCGACGCTGCTCGAACGCTCGCTCGTCACCATCAAGGGCCGCTCCACGGTCGTGGGCCGGCCGTTGCTCTATGGCTCCACGCCGGACTTCCTGAACTACTTCGGCTTGAAGGATCTCGCCGAGTTGCCACGGCCCGAGGAGTTGCGGGCGCTCGTGGCTGCACGCGAGCCCGAGCAGATGGAGATGCTCGACCTGGACGCGGAGGGACTGCCGACGGCGCTGACCGCGCTTGCGTCAGGGACGGCCCTCGACGACGTGGCCACGGCCGAGACCGCGCACGCGGTGACCGGCGACACCCCCGTGGCCTCGGACGCGGCGCCCGACGAGGCCGACGATGAGTATGACGACGACGACTTCGAGGGCGACGACGAGGACGACGAGGACGAAGACGAAGCCGACGACGACGCGGACGAGGACGAGGAGCAGAAGGAGCCCGTCGCGGGCGGCCGTCGGCCGGCCTCACTCGCGGAACGCGACGGGCGCTAGCCCGAGATCGCGCATGGATTCCGTCGCGGAGCACTGGATCCGCGCGTTGAATCTCGAGCCGCACCCGGAGGACGGCTGGTTCCGCGAGACGTTCCGCAGTCCTGTACGGCTGCCCACATCAGCATTGCCGGCGCGTTTCGCGGGTGAACGCTCGCTCACCACGAACATCGCCTACCTGCTCGCGGCCGGAGAGCGTTCGCGCTTCCACCGCTTGCGCGCCGACGAGAGCTGGTGGCATCACGGCGGCGGCGCGATGCACCTTCACCTGCTCCTGCCGGCGGGCGCGCGCCGTCTCGTGGTGGGAGGGGACACGCCGCAGGCGGTCGTGCCCCACGGCACCTGGTTCGCCGCTGAGCCCGAGCCCGGGACGGCCTACTCGCTCGTGGGCTGCGGCGTCGCGCCGGGATTCGAATACGATGACTTCGAACTTGCCGAACGAGCGGTACTACTCGCCGAACATCCGGCGCAACGCGAACTGGTGTTGCGCTTCACCCGCGACCCGGAGGAACACACGTGGCCATGAGACTCAACAAGTACCTGGCCGACCGCGGGGTCGGGGCGCGACGCAAGTGCGACCAGCTGATCGCCGAGGGCCGCGTCAGGGTGAACGGCCAGGTCGTGAGCGAAGCGGGCACCAAGGTCGAGGAGGGGCGGGACAAGGTCCAGGTGGACGGCCGGCCGGTGGGCGGGCGCGAGCGCCACGTCTACTACGTGCTCAACAAACCGGTCGGGGTCATCACCACGCTCGATGATCCGCAGGGCCGGCGCACGGTCCGCGACCTGTTGCCGCGAGGCGCTCGCGTCTATCCCGTGGGCCGGCTGGACGCCGACACGAGCGGCCTGCTGCTGCTCACGAACGACGGTGAACTCGCGCACCGGCTCATGCACCCCCGCTACGGGGTCGCCAAGGTCTATCGCGTGCGCCTCGCCCGCGAGCCTCGCCCGGAGCAGCTCCGCCGCCTTGGTTCGGGCGTACGCTTCGAGCGCGACCAGGTCTCGGGTCCCGCGCGCGTGCGTCGCATCGACCCCGGCTTCGACGCGATCATGATCGAGGTCACCATCCACGAGGGCCGCTTCCGTCAGGTGCGAAAGATGTGCGAGTCGGTCGGGCTCGAGGTGACGGGGCTCCATCGCGTGGGCTATGGCCCGCTGCGTCTGGGTCCCATGACTCGTGGCATGTTCCGCGAGCTCTCCGACGAGGAGGTCCAGAAACTGCGCACCGCTTCGGCGCGACCCGTCTCGCGCGGGACTCCCGCAAGGAGGAGTGGCTCGGCGCTGCCGCGACTCGGCTCGGGGCCCGCCGCCACGAGACCGGAACGTCCCGCTTCGCCGAAACGCCCCGTCGCGGCCGAGCGGCGGAGGAGCGAGACCGACGAGGAAGGCGTCGAGGAGACGTGGCTACCGGGTGGCCGATTCCTCGAAGCGGAGGACGAGCCCGTCGCGCCGGCGCGACCTGACTCACGCAGGCGCTCTCCCTCGAGGCCGAGCGCTCGGCGTGCGCCGCGTTCCGTCAGCGATTGGCCGGCACGGCCATCGGGCAGAAGGGGAGATGCCGATTGGCGGCCGGGGCGGCCGGACCGGCCGGCCGCGCGGCGCGGGAGCGAAACCACGCGATCTGGGAGCGGAACGAGGGGCCGGGCAGGCAACAGGC
>JAHFBW010000151.1 GCA_023249845.1 Candidatus Eiseniibacteriota bacterium | reverse complement strand
GCTCGGCGACCGCCGGCACGTGGAGCGGCGGTTCGGGAACGTTCACTCCCAGCGCCTCGGCGCTGAACGCCATCTACACGCCGTCCGTGGCAGAGATCGCGGCAGGGAGCGTCACGCTCACCCTCACCACGGCCGTGACGGCCGGACCCTGTGGCCAGGTGAGCGACGAGGTGACGATCCAGATCAACGCCGCGGCCACGGCGAGCGCCGGTGCCGATCAGGACGTCTGTTCGTCCTCGCCGCAGGTTCAACTCGCGGGCGCAGTGGGCGGCGGCGCGACGGCCGGCAGCTGGAGCGGCGGCGGCGGCACGTTCGCCCCCAACGCCAACGCGCTGAACGCCAGCTATTCACCCTCGGCGGCCGAGATCGCGGCGGGTGGCGTGACGCTCACGCTCACCAGCAATGATCCGGCGGGACCGTGCGGGTCGGTGAGCGACGCGATGCGCATCAACATCCGACCGGCGGCGATCGTGAGTGCCGGCGCGGACCAGGTGGCCTGCTCCAGCAGCCCGCGCGTGACGCTGCAGGGCTCGGTGAGTGGTGGCGCGGCCAGTGGCATCTGGAGCGGCGGCGGCGGCACGTTCAACCCCGGGGCCTCGACGCTCCTTGCGCAGTACACACCGTCCGCGGCCGAGATCGCGGCGGGCGGCGTCACGCTGACGCTCACGAGCACCGCCGGAGCCGGAGCCTGTCCGCCGGTGAGTGACCAGGTCATGATCGTGATCACCGCCGCGGTGACCGTAAACGCCGGCCCGGACCAGATCGTCTGCCCGGCGTGTCCGGAGATTCAACTCGCGGGCACGGTGGGCAACGGCGCGACAGGCGGCACGTGGAGCGGGGGCGGCGGTACGTTCGCCCCCAACGCCAACGCCCTCGATGCCCGCTATACGCTGTCGGCCACCGAGCTCCTGGCCAGGAGCGTCACGCTGACGCTCACCACGAACGATCCCTCGGGGCCGTGCCCAGCGGTGAGCGACCAGATGAAGATCACGGTGGACGTGCCCACGGTGACGGTGCCGAACCGCATCGTCTGCGACGGCATCGCCCCGGTCCGCATGTGCGCCAACGCCGCGAACGGCGTCGCGCCCTACACCTACCTGTGGAGCACCGGCGCGACAAGCTCGTGCATCTCGGTGGTGGACACCGGCAGCTATGTGGTGACCATCACGGATGCGAAGGGCTGCCAGGCCTCGGCGAGCGGCGTGTTCGGCCATCGCGAGTGCACCGGCATGCTCGCGCACACGATCACCACCTGCTCGAGCTTCATGGACGGCACGGGCGAGGATCTGACCGATGTCAGCTACGTCGTCAAGGACAACATCATCACCAGCATCGCGCCCGGCGTGTTCTTCTACTACACGCTGGTGCGCGCACCCAGCACGGACTTCACGATCAACATCGTGCAGACCAAGGACAATCCGAGCTTTCCATTCTGCGAGGTGCTGCAGTCGCAGGTGTCCCTGTTCGACCAGGACTGCACGCGGGGTGCCACCGGCGTGGAGACGAGCGCGGGACAGGCCTCGGTGGACGTCCACGGCGCCACTCTCGGACAGGTGTTGATCGTGAGCGTCAAGTACTCGCTCAAGAGCCTGGTCGGCACGTACATGGACGCGACCATGGGGTGTCACTACGACTTCCACACCGAGGTGAACGGGCGGGCCGTGGACGCGGATCCCGATGGCATCCAGATCGGCGCGGTCCGGCCGCCGGCCCCGCCGGTGGGTGGCAGTGACTACGGGGACCCGTCGTCGGATCCCAACGGGGAGACGATGATCCAGCGTGGCGACGGCACGGAGCGAGGCAACACGCCCGCCCGTCCGGACACCACCAACGGAACCCTTCCAGATCCGACCACCGAGACGATCGTGATGCGTGGCGACGGCACGACGCGGACCGGCTCCGCGACGCGCCCGGACAGCGCGGCTGGGATCACGGGTGCCTCCGCGGCGGGAACCTCGACGGGCGCGGGACGACCGAGCGCATCCAGCGGGGCCTCCAGATCCGAGCCGGTGCCGGCCGACCCCATCTCGGGCATCGCGGCGCTCGGGCATCCGACGCCGAATCCGTTCAGCGGCACCATG
This sequence comes from Candidatus Eiseniibacteriota bacterium, assembly GCA_023249845.1. Taxonomy (GTDB): domain Bacteria; phylum Eisenbacteria; class RBG-16-71-46; order RBG-16-71-46; family RBG-16-71-46; genus JAIOPA01. Next base: position 5,852 of record JAHFBW010000151.1, on the reverse strand, counting down.
CGCATGTCGTACGCCGTGTCGGCCGAAGGTGAACGCGTGGAGATCAGCGTGTTCGACCTGGCGGGCCGGCGAATGAAGGCTCTCGCCAGCGGCTTCCAGTCCCCGGGCATCCATACCGTCTCATGGGACGGCCGTGACGAATCGGGCGCGAGGGTGCGCAAGGGGATGTACTTCGTTCACATGCGGGTCGGCCGCCAGGCCCAACAGGTTCGAGTCGCGTTCGTGAACTAGTATGGAACGACCTGGGGCAACGGGCGACCTCCTCCGCATCGCGGAGGAGGTCGCACTGGCTTACGCGCAGGCGAAGCGCGCGGCAGGACCGAGCCGTTCTAGCGGCCGAGCTTCACCACGCGCTTCGTCACCGTTCCCGCGGCGCCGGTGAAGCGCACCCAGTAGACACCAGCGCCCGTGGTGCCACCGCGATCGTCGTGGCCATCCCACTGCGCCGCGCCGCCGGACGTGACGATGCGGCGGACGAGCCGGCCGCTGGCGTCGTGCACGCGCAGCTCGCCGGCGCCCGGCGCGAACAGCGACAGCGCGCCCGTGAACGGCGAAGGCGTGGCGTGGAACGTGGCGAGCGGGGCGCTGCAGGCGCCGCCCCGGAGCGTGAACGCCCGCGACACGACGGTCTCGTCGGCGTGGCCGTGCTCATCGCGCGCGGTCACGATCAACTGACCGGGCAGGTCGGTGGGCCCGAGGCAGGGCAGCGTCGCGATCGCTTGGGACGCCTGTCCGCTCGCTTCGGTGAGCTTCACGCGCGCGCCGGCGTCGGGCTGGAACTCCACGACGTAGCGCGAGATCTGGTCGGGGTCACTCGACTGCCAGCGCACGTCCAGTACGTCGCCGGGCGTGCCCGCAGCACCCGGGGCCGGCGCGGACACGCGCAGCGTCGGCGGCCGGTCCACGATGCCCGTCACGGTGAACGCGAAGCGAACGTTGCTCGGCGCCAACGGCACGTAGCGGTCGTCGCACGCGTCGCACGAGTCCTCCTCGACGCGATAGACGTAGCCGCGGAACGTGGCGCTCGTGGCATCCGAGCGCAGCACCTCGGCGCTCGGGGAAAAGTAGGGTATGCGGAAGTCGCCGCGCGCCGCCATGGTGCCCGCCACGCGCAGCCACACGCCGGTCACGGTGAGGAAGCTGTCGGGGATGCTCGTCGTGCCGTAGGCCGCGAGCCGCGTGCTCCAACTCGTGCCGTAGTGACGGGCCAGCGTGCCGCCGCCTCGCTCCTCGACCGAGAGCAGGCCGGAGCCCTCGACCGTGAATGAATCCGCGACGATCTCGTCGTGCCAGATGCCGATCTCGGGGCGCACGCGGTCGAGCATGCGCGCGAGGTTCAACCGCCCGTACGCGGTGGGTTCGTCATAGCCGGGCGCGCCGATGTCGTCGGCCGACTCGCGGATGACATGCTGGAAGTCGGTGTCGGAGAGCTCGGGGCGCGCCGCCGCCAGCAATCCGACCGCGCCCGTGACATGCGGCGCAGCGAACGACGTGCCCGACGCCGGCACGTAGCCGGGATACGTGGCGCCGAAGAAGCTCGGGTAGGTCATGAACGTGGTGAACACGTTCAATCCAGGAGCCAGCAGGTCCAGGCCAAACGGGTAGGACGAGAACGGCGTGCGCCGGTCACTCGGGTCACTGGCTCCCACCGAGATCGCGAGTCCATCGCGGGCGTAGCAGGCGGGGAACCATGGCAGCGTGGGGAAGTCGAAGCCCGAGTTGCCCGAGGCGCACACCGGGATGCAGCCGTTGAACAGCGCGTAAGTGAGTGCCAGCCGCTCGACGCGACTCGGCGATTCGCCCGCGAACGACAGGTTCACGGCGCGCGCGCCCACATCGGCCGCGTGCAGGAACGCGCGCGCGATGTCGAAGCTCGTGGCGTCGCCCGAGTGCCCGGGAGCGATCTTGATGGGCACGATGCGACAGCCCGCATTGCGCCCGCCGTCGCCGCCGCACACGCCCGCGACGCCCGACGTGGGCGTGAAGTGCGCGCCGTCGTTGGTGCGCGACGCCATCACACCGGCGACCGGCGTCCCGTGACCGTAGAGATCGGTGACCGCGCCATCGGGATCGTCGGTGACGTTCAACGAATCCGCGATGCGAGCGGAGCCGTCGGGCATGAGCCCACCGAGTTCCGGTTGCGCAGGATCGAGGCCGGTGTCGGCCAGCGCGAGCTTGATGGCGTTGTCACCCACCGATGAGCGCCACGCGTCGAGCGCATGGATGTCGGCGCCGGGGATGCCGCCGAACGGCCCCGCGGGCCCGAGGTTCCAGAGTGCGTATTGGCGGCCGTCGCGAAGGTGGGGGTCATTGGGCAGCGTGTCGAGCAGCGAGGCCTGGGCGACGGCCGCGGCTGCTCCCTGGAGCGCGTAGCCCACGAGCGTCACCGAGCGCGTGACGTTCGCCTCGGCCCAATCCACCAGCGGGTCGCGCGCGAGAACCACCAGTGCCGATGTGGCAAGTGCGGAGTCCGCGGCCTCCACCAGCACGATGCGTTCGGGATGGAACGCGAAGATCTCCGGCAGCGCCGTGCCGCGCGAGGCGAGCCGCTCAGAGAACGAGCGAGTGGCGTGCAGGCCGAGCGCGGAGAAGCGGGCGCGTATGACCGTGGGCAAGGCGCCCGGCCCGACCGCTCGTAGCGCCGGCGCGTCCACCGCACCAGCCCGCAATTGGACGATCAGCTCACGTGCGGGTGCAGAGGATCGCGCGGGAGAAGGTCCGCAGAGGAGAGCGAGGGCAAGCAGGAGAGGCAGGCGTCGCATGGTGCTGGCGCTCCGACGAGGGCGGATGCGGGGCATCGTGGGCACGCCAGAGGGTATCGCGTTGCCGAGGGCGGATGCGATGGACACGTTGTGGACGCCTGGTGCCGTCGTGGACAGTGGCGTGACTCACCGCGATCGGGGGGCCCCGATCCATGTGGCGTTGTCGAGGCTCGCACGCGCCCCCCACGTGAGCGCATTGGCTGAACTTGTCGAAGCGCGAATCCCATGCACCAGCCTGCTTCGCGCTCCCTACCGGAGATCGGCGCTCTCGAAAACCGTCCGTGCCACGTTCGAGATACGCAGCTCGTCCACGAGGCCGTTCAGGGCGTAGTAAGGGAGCGGCAGGTTCGACGGGTCCTGTCGCAGGTCGCTGCCGAACTCGGTGAGCCGCCGCGGGTCGAGCGCGTTGCCCACCACGAGCGGCGCTTCCGAGCGCTTGATGCCGTTCGCCACCGCCACCTGCGTGTCGAGCCGGCCGTCCACGTAGAGGCGCACGACCTCGCCGTCCACGGTGGCGGCGACGTGCACCCAGCGGCCCGTGGGCACCGTCACGCTCGACATGAAGCTCTGCGTGCCAGCCGCGAGCTCGGGGCGGAACGCAAACATCAGGTGCCCGGGCGTGAGTGTCGCGGTCTCCTCGGCGAACCAGCCGGGGCTCGGCGACGTCACTGACGCGATCTTTCGGCCCACGACGCCCAGGAGCCAGCTCTGCTCGTTCGGGATCGGCGACCAGCGCATGGCCACCGCCGACATCTCGTAACGCGACACGTCGTTCAGGTAGAGCCACAACTCCACCGTGAAGCCGCGCGGGGACTCCATCACGGGGTTGTAGGGCACGACCACGAACGATTGCGACGTGGCGGGGAACGCACGCGCATTGCGATAGCGCCCGAACTCGATGCGCGCTTCGGGTCCCGCGGTGCCGGTGAGCCGGAACGGCGACGCGTCGCTCACACCGTTCCCACCACGCTCGTCGAAATGCCAGAGCCCCACGGTGACGGAATCCGGCGACGGCGGCACCGCGGGCGAAGGTGGCGTCGAAGGCGAGCGCACTTCGCGGGGACCGCGGCTCGTGCAGCCACCGAGCAGCGCGAGCAGCAGGAACGAGATCGCGAATCCTTCCGTGCCACGCCGTCTCTGCGGATCCGCCCCGTCCCGCCTCACTGCACCACCCCCATCGCCTGCAGCCGCTTGCGCACCTCTGCCAAAGCCGCGTTGTTCCCGGTGCGAGCGAACGCCACGCCCATGCGACGCAGCGTGGTCGCGTCGTCGGTGGCATTTACGACGGGCGCCCAGAGCTGCGCGGCCGCCGCCTCGTCGCCACGCATGGCCGCGGCCCAGCCGCGGCCCACCTGGGCTTCGGGGGCGCCGGGGCGCACCCGCTCGAAGCGATCGAGATAGTTGAGCGCGCCATCGGCGTCCTGGAGCTGCAGGCGATTGTCGACGGCGAGCATGAGCACCTCGGGGTCTTCCGGTGTCAAGGAGAGCAGTTGATCGATGTACGCCTGGGCGGCGTCGTGGTTCCCGACCGTGAACTCGTGCATGGCGAGGAACACGCGAGCCTCGACGTTGCGATCGTTCGTGAGCACGCGCGCGCGCGCCCGATGCACGGCCGTGAGTGTATCGTTGCCAAGCCAGTTCGGCTCGCGCCCGAACTCGGGCCCGATCTCGTACACCACGGCCGGCCAGTGATGCGTGACTACGCGCACCGTGAGCCCCGGCACAGCGCTGGTGGTGTCGAGCAACCACTCGAAACGCGGCCGCAACTCGGCCTCGGGCCACGAGAAATAAAGCCAGCGCGCCCCGGCGCGCCGTCCGGCGTCTCCCCACTGCGAGAGCGAGTCCGACACCGGCATCGGGACCGGTTGCATTCCCGCGTACCAGGCGAAGTGCGGTTTGCGGGACATCACCTTGTCGCCGGGACGGACGAGCGGGCGGATGCGCTCCGCCGCCTCGCGCGCCTCGACGGGAAGCTGCGAGATGGCGCGCTCGGCAAACGCGCGCGTGGCGCCAAGCGCCGCCACGAGCACGGCGGGTGCCACCAGCCACTTGAGCCACACGCCGCCGGTGGCGAACGCGAATCGCGGCGAGGCGAACGCCCAGGCCGCGAGCAGCGCCCACACGGGCAGCACGGCGAGCGAGTAGCGCTCGGAGTGGAACGCGGGAACGAGCGTGACGAAGAAGAGCACCCCCGAGAACAGCAGCGGGCGCAACCGTGCGAGCATGCGGTCGCGCCATGCCAGAAAGAGCCCGGCCACCGCGGTGGCCGCGAGCGGCAGGCCGGTGAGCTTCACCGCGTCGAGCCGCGCGTGATCGAGCAGGTTCCATCCCATGCGCGACGCCACCGCCACGGGATCGCGTGCGATCACCGACCATGGCGTGGGGAACTGCGACTCCATGTCGCGGCCGTAGAGGTCCCACACGATGCCCTTGGGGCGCGCGAACACCTCGTAGGCGATGTTGTGGTGGAGCTTCAGCTGCACCGAACCGCCATGCGAGGCGGACCAGGCGATCCACGGCGCCACGGGCGCCAAGAACCCGGCCGCGAACCACAACGTGTGCCGCGCCCGCTCGCCCACGGGCACGCCGTTCCAGCCGAACGCCACCGCGACCAGGCCGGCGGGCAGGAGCGCGATGCTGTTGTAGCGCGTCAGGAACGCGAGCCCCGCGAGCAGTCCGGCCGCGAACATGCGCCGCGTCGCCGAGCCTGCCGCGAATGGCGTGCGCGCGCCGAACAGGGTCCACAGCGTCGCGGACTGGAGCGCCAGCGCGGGCGCGTCCGTTGTCACCGACCAGGCATAGCGGAAGAACTGCGCGTTGCTGGCGATGAACGCCACCACGAACAGCGCCGCGAGGGCGCCGAATCGACGTCGGACGAGTGAGTGCCAGCAACCGAGCGTCACCACCATCGACACCACGGCGATCGCCTCGGCGGCCTGGAACAGGTCGCGGATCGCAAAGCCCACCGCGGCGAGCAGTATCTCGAACAGCGGGCCCACGACGCTGTAGCGAGAGGGGTCCAGATGGCCCTGCTAGAGGAGCCGCGTGCCGGGCCATAGGAGCCATAGAAGTCGGTCTCGGTGAACACGT
>JAHFBW010000150.1 GCA_023249845.1 Candidatus Eiseniibacteriota bacterium | reverse complement strand
CCGTCTGGGCCGCGTAGCTCCGCGTCGTGAACGCCGGGTGGGTCAACGCCATGCGGACATCTTCATAGCGGCTCAGGATCCACGCCCGCGTCGGCGCGTGGAAGTAGAGCGGATACTCGTCGCGCATACGCCGGTAGAGGGGGTAGGGATCCGCGGCGAAGTCGGGCGAAAAGATGTCCGGAGGCGAGGCGACGACCGCATGCTCGGTCGCGGCGGCAGCGGGCCTGTAGCTCATACCGCGCGCGAAGCTCGCCGGGTTTCCGGCCCGGGCCTCCAGCCCGCGCTTGATCGCCATGCTCTCCGCGCACAACTCCGCCGTGGTGGTGCGACCGAACGCGTGCGGCACGTCGTTCCGCACGAACGCGAGCCGATGGAGCAGGAATCCCGCCGCGTCCGCCCCGAACGCTCGGGCGCACGGTATGAGGACGATCGGACAGCGCTGGACCTCGCCGAGGTCGGCGTACGCGTAGTCCTGCTCGACCAGCACGTAGTCTCCCAGCTCGCACGCGGCGAACTCGACCTGGACGCGGCGGCCGTATTCGTCGACGAAGGATCCCGCGCCCGAGTCCACGGCTCGGAACAGTGGCGCCCACTGGGTCAGCGCTTTGCGGTCAGCGAGCAGCTCGCGCGCCAGCTCGATCGGCGCGTCCACCCACATCGTGTCCGAGAGCAGCGTCAGGGGTCCCTCGGCGGGCTGCGTGATGCCCTCGCGGCGTTCGAGCGCGGCCTTGAGTCCCCGCGCCTCGTAGTGATGCACCGAGCCGATCCCCTGCATGATCATCTCGGTACGGCGGGCGGGGTCGATCACGCTGACCCAGTGGATGTAGCTGCCGTCGTCCTCGGACCGCGGATCACCGTACCGCGACGGGAACACAAACACGGGGTACTGCTTGAAGTACTCGCGATAGCGGTAGCCGCACTGCCACTCGACGGCCGCGAAGCGCGCGTGTTCGAGCGTGCGCACGTGGTAGCACAGCGCCGATTGGTAGCCCGAGGCCGTGCCCATGAACGTGTCGTCATCGATCCGCGTGAGCATGCGGCTGCCGAGCGTCCATTCATCGAGGTTCTGGAGCCGGCGCAGGTACTCGAATGCCCGTGGCGCCGGTGTGCTCGCGTATAGCGTGGTGGCGAACGTGTTGGTTTCCATGGCGTTGTAGCCCTTATCTCGGGTCTTCCGCGAAGGGGAAGATCCGTTCGTCATGCGCGCTGGGTCTGGTGGCGAGTCCAGCATTCCGGCGCGAGGCAGGCGCCTGGCTCGCGCGGTCGATGTGCACGTCCACGACGACGGGCCCGTCCAACGACAGCGCCTGTTCGAGAGCCCCGTCCAGCTGCCCCTCGTGTTCGACGCGTATCGCTTGGGCCCCCTGCGCACGTGCGAAGGCGACGAAGTCAACCGGCGGAATCTCGGCGTCGGCCGCGAGCCCAAGCGCCTCCATGCCCTGGGCGCACATGCCGTAGCGACCATCGTTGAGGACGATCCACACCGCCGGTGCCCTGAACTTCACCGCGCTGTTGATCTCGTTGGTCATGAGCAGGGCGCCGTCGCCGACGACCGCAACCGTCTTGCGCCCGGTGGCGAGCGCGGCCCCGACCACACCAGCCGCCGCGTGCCCCATCGCTCCCACCCCCGTGCTGACGCGGTACTGGTTCGGTCGCGAGAACCGCAGCCGATGCGTCGTCCACAGAAACGAGTTGCCCGACTCGGCCAGCAGCTTGGCCTGACTGCGATCCACGACTCGATCCTGAACTGCGTCCATCAATGCTTCGGGGCGCACTCGGCCGTCGCGACGTCTTTCGACCCGATCGATCCTCGGACGCGGCAGCTCCACGGAGGCGCCGCGGTTGGACGGGCGCAGATCGGCGAGCACGGCCCGCAGCGTGGCCGCGACGTCGCCCACCACCGCGAGGGTGTGCGCGGCGCCGAACGCGACACCCGGGACGCCGGGATCCACGTCCACGTGGACGAATCCACCCGGCGTGACGAAGCGGCGATCCCAGAACGATGTCGGCTCCCCCAGCCGAGAGCCCAGAACCAGAAGGCGTCGTGGCGTGAACTCCTCGAGGTAGCGAAACACCGACGGGTGGCCCGCGAGGCCCGTCACACCCACGAACAGCGCATCGTCCTCGGGGAAGATGCCCTTGCCCCGCGGCGAACACATCACCGGTGCCTGCATACGGCGCGCGAGCGTCGCGATCTCGGCGGCGGCATCGCGTGCGCCGAAGCCGACCCAGATCGCGAACGGGCCGTCGCTCAGCGCCTGCACGCACGCGGCGACCTGCTCTGGCGGTGCTGCCGGCGCGGACGCCGGGCTCGACCACGAGCGGGTGTGTGGAGCGGCCGCCGGCGCTCGCTGCACCGCGGTGTCGAGGGCCAAGTGAGCGACCAAGCCGTCACGCCGTGCGAGGCCCGCCACGAGTTGCTGCTCCACCCCCGCCAACTGTGCCGGATCATCGACGACAGCGGCGAAGTGAAACGGCCGTCCCGAATCATAGAGCGACGACGGCAGCGTATCCCGCGAAGTCTCCTGGATCGCGAACCGGCCACGACAGGAGGCTGAGGTGTATGCCGAGACGACGATCACGCGAGCACGCTCCTCGCGCGCCGCGAAGATCCCGGTGAGCGCGTTGGTGAGCCCCGGGCCCGTCGTGGTGAAGAGTATCGTCGGCCGGCCACTCGCGAAACCCGACTCGATCGCCGCGAACGCGGCGCCGGTCTCGTGACGGAAGTGGTAGACGCGAAGCGCGCTCGATGAAAGCGCGTCCCACAGCGTGGCCATGGCGCCACCCGAAACGCCGAACGCTTCCCTGGCGCCGAGGCGCGCGAGCATCTGGATCAGGGCCGACACCACGGTGTCGGCGGGCGCGACGGCGGTACCATTCCGCGCTTCGAGCGGGCGCAGGCGCGATTCGGGCGTCGCGACCTCGCTCCGAGCGCCGACGTCCGTCATCCACCAGCCGCTCTTGCTCATCGCTCGACCTCCCGTTCGCTTGCGACGACGTCCACTCGCAATGGGGTTTGCATGGACGGGAGTGTCGGGGCCCGAACGCACGCTGGATAGCCCAATGGGACCAGCCACCCACGATCGGGATCGAGTTACGGTGGGAGCCGACGAGGCGCGGTCTGCCCAAGAGCGCCGGTGGGCCCGCGAGGTGTGAACGCGACCCCGGCGAGCACGGCGCAACGCCTCACATCTGACGGAACAGGTGCAGGTAGCTTCGGCTCACGGGCAGCAGTTCCTTTCGGCCCTTGAGATGGATGTCGGCTGTCTCGTTGTCGCCACGCGTGACGTGACTGACGGACTTCAGGTTCACGACGACCGATCGGTGCACCTGAACGAAATGCTCGCGATCGAGTTGGGCGATGAGTTCCTTGAGTCCCGTGCGGACGAGTGCTTCGGAGGGGTGGCCAGCATCGTCGTGCCAGGCGACCCGCGTGTACTTGGCGTCGGAGCGCAGATAGTCGATGTCGTCGACCGGGATCAGGCGAAGCGTCTGCCCGACGAGCGCGCGGATCCACCGCAGCGGCAAAGCGGCGTCACCCGCGCCGCCCTCGACCGGCGTCCCGCCGCGCTGTAGCTGCGCGATCTGTGCCGCGAGCCGCTCGAGCAGAGCCTCGGTGTTGAGTGCGGGCTCGGCCGCCTGCATACGCTCCTTGAGGCGCGAGACCGTCTCGGCCAGGCGCTCGGGTTCCACGGGCTTCACCAGGTAGTCCAGCACTCCCTGGGCGAAGGCCTGCACCGCGTAGTTGTCGTAGGCGGTCACGAACACCAGGTGCGCGCGACGGCCGATCCGGTGCGCCGCTTCGACGCCTGACATGCCCGGCATGTGGACATCGAGGAAGCAGACGTCGGGCTGCAGCGACTCGAACTGTTTGACGGCCTCGCGGCCGTTACGCGCCTGCGCGACCACCTCGAGCTCCGGCCACACCTGTTGGAGCTGGTGCGTCAGCGCCTCGCGCAGCAGCGGCTCGTCATCGGCGATCAGCGCGGTCGGGCGGGAACGCATCGGCTAGGCCGCTCCGAGCGCCGGGAGCTCCACCTCGGCGCAGACTCCGTGCGGTTGCTGGGCGCTCACGCGCAGTTGCGCGTCGCCTCCGAAACTCAGGCGCAGCCGTTCGCGCAGCGTCGACAGGCCCGTGCCGAGGCCGCTGACCGTCTGCCCCAGGCCGGCGCCTGTATTGGTGACGCGCACCACGCAGCGCTCGTTGACGCGCAGCACGTGGATCTCGATGACGCCTCCTTCCTCGCTCGGGTCGATGCCATGGCGCACCGCGTTCTCGACCAGCGTGAGCAGGGTCATGGGCGGACAGCGCAGCGCCAGCGTCGCCTCGTCGGCGTGCAGCGAGAACTTGAGCCGGTCCGGCATGCGCATGTGCATCAGCTCGAGGTACGCCCGGACCAGGTCAAGCTCCTGCGCGAAGGTGCTGGACGGCTCATTGAGCCGCGGCACCGCCGCGCGCAGGTAAGCGATCAAGCTGCGCAGCACGGCTGAGGCCTGCGGGGAGCCCGCGTCCACCAGCGCCTGGATGTTGGCGAGTGTGTTGAACAGGAAGTGCGGCGCGACCTGAGCCTGCAGCAGGTTCAAGCGCGCGTCGAGCGCCTGGCGCTCGAGCTCGGTGCGTTGCAGGTCGAACTCCAGCGCTTGATGGCGCACCATCGCGTCCTTCTGCCAAACCAGGGCCGTGAGTGCGGTCCACGGCGCCACGAACATCCCGATCCCCACGAGCACTTCGAACCCCAACCTGCGCTGCTCGGGCGTCATTCCCGAGTCGCTCGAGAACGCGTACATCAATGCCGTGCCGATCGGCACGGCAATCGCCACCCCCAAGACCTGAAGTACCCAGCGTGCGATCCACCGGGGCAGCCGCTTCGGCCACTGCTCCCACAGGCCGAACGCCAGCATCACGAAAAGTCCGAGCAGTTCGGTGCGGACGAACGAGCGGGCCGAGTGCTGGTGGGAGGCCAGCACCAGGCCGAACACGCCCGCGAAGATCAACACGAACCGCACGCGGCGCCAGCTCAGTGCCAGGGCGAGGCCCCGCGGTTTCGCGGCGGCGGCGGGAGTCGTCATGGCTCAAGCATAGTCGAGAGCGCTGGCGGAACTGCAATCCAGCAGCGATCCCTCGTCGCGATCAGCCCGACCAGCCCGCGCTCGACGTGGCGGTCGTGCGGGAGACGTCATGGCGTTCGAGAACTCCTCGCTCCGGCCTATCGCCTGACGACGAGTTGGCGTGTCTCGATGCTGCCGAGCGCCCTGAGCTGGTAGTGATACGTACCGGGAGCTAGTCGCTGGGTGACGACCGGGACGATGTGACGTCCGGAGGGCCGCGGCCCATCCGCGAGCGCCGCAAGCTCGCGGCCTGCGACGTCATAGAGTCGGAGCGAGACCTCGGCCGCTCGTGGGAGCTCGTAGGAGATCGTCGCAAGCTCGTGTGCAGGATTCGGATAGCTCTGGCTCAGTCTGACATGCTCCGGACCGCGCCGTGGGACATCGGTGACCGGCAGGACCCGCGTCGTGAACACTCCGCGGCCATGCGTGGCCACGGCCAGCGTGTTGTCCGAGGGGCGGTAGTCCATGTAGGCGATGATGACGTTTCCGATCGCAGTGCCCGCCTCCTGCACCCACACGGTCGCGCCACCGTTCAGCTCGGTGGTCGAGAGCACGCCGATGCTGGTCCCCAGGAACACCAGGAACTGCCCGTCGACGTGGACCATCGTCGCCCAACGGATCGAGGGCCCGGCGGGACCCGCGAGGTTCCCCTCCACGTCGGTCCAGCTCGCGCCGCCGTTCGTCGTGTACCAGAGGCTCGGGAAGTTGTAGTTCCCAAACGCGACCAGGGCGCGATCGGAGTCCGTCGGGTCCACGGCGATGCAACGGACGAAGCCGCCCTGTGCCGTGCCGGCGTTCAAGCCCGGCGGCGACACGTAGCTCACCGTCGGCGAGCCGTTCACATTGACGGCTCGCTTCACGATGCCGTCCGTCGTCCCGTAATAGAGCACGTTCGGACTGTTCGCGGTCGAGATCCCAAGCGCACTGATTCGCCGCGCGTACCCCACGCCGTCGCCGACGTCCGTGGTCGGCAGCGAGGTCCAGCCCAGGAGCGTGTCGGCGACCACGGCATTGCTGTTTCGCCAGATTCCGCTCACCGCAGCAGGGGTTCCACCCGCGTAGTAGAGCAGGGCGGGGTTGTTCGGGTCGAGCACGATCGGGTTCACGAACAGTCGATTGGTCGAGAGATCGGGCGTGATGTCGACGATGTTCGTGCCATCCCATCGCATCCGTTGCATGAACCCATTCTGGTACTGCGTGTAGAGGCGATCGTGGGCGCCCGGCGCAACCTCCACAACCGTGCCATCGCCGCCATAGGCCATTCCCCAGTCGGAAGCCCCGGGCGCGTTGCCGAGTCGAGAGCCGTTGTCCTGGGCGCCGGCCAGGATGATGTCGCTGCCCGCGTCCGGAGCGATGGCCACAGAGTAGAACTGCGTCACGTTGTAGCCGTGATTGAGGGTCGTCCACACCATGCTCGGGAGCGTGATGTCGGCCGCCCGTTGGACGCCGCCGTCGTTGGCCGAGTAGTAGACCTTGGGGTTCGCGGGACTGAACGCACCGGCCTGGAGATCGGGGTGATGGTTCAGCTCGGGATAGAACGGATACCCACCGATCACGGTGCTCGCGCCGCTGGTCGCGAACGCGTCGGTCGAGCGATAGAGATCGGTTCCACCGATCAGGACGAAGTTCGCGTCATCCGGTTTGACGTGGATGGTCTGGTCGTATCCGGTCTGCGTGAAGATATCCGAAGGCAGGTTGCTCGTGCGGTTCTCCCACGTCCCACCGGCGCCGCTGCCATCGCCGGAGATGTAAGTGTACTTCCAGAACTGGTGCCCGCCGACGGAGGGCGCGTTGACGCCCTGGGCGAAAAAGTAAGCGAGCTGGCCGTTCGAGGGCGCGAGCCCGATGACGATGCGGTTGGCGGACGTGGGGAATGTCGCGGGCTGGATCGTGTTCCAGGCGGTCCCGTTGGCGGAGCGCCACACGCGGATGAGCGAGCCGGTCCGGGTGATGGCGTACATGACACCGCCGGCCGTGATCGCGATGTCGGTGAACCCGGAATCGGAAGCGATCACCTGGCTCCACGAACCGCCACCATCGACCGAGCGCTGGATCCCCCGATAGGTCGCGGCGAGCACCTCGTCCTGCCCCGCATTCGCCGGATTCGTCGCCACGTTGATCACATAGTCGAACGGGTCCGTCGTCTGCGGTGTGGCGGTGGACGTCGAGGGCAGGAGCGTCCAGCCAAGGCCGTTATCGGTGGACTTGAAGATCCCGTCCCCGAGGTAGAGCGAGCCCCAGCGCGTCGCATTGGTCGTCGAGCCGCGGATCTCGCCGGTGCCGACGTACCAGACGCTCGACTTCCCGGCGCGTCGGTCCTGTGCGATGCACGTGGTGCCGTGGATCTGTCCCGGGCTCGTACGATGCGTCCAGGACCCACCATCGTCGGTGGATCGCCAGATCCCACCGGCGACACTCCCGGCGATCAGCGTGGTCGGATTCGCGACATCGACGGCGAGCGCTCGCGTGCGCCCGCCGACGTTGTTGGGTCCGCGCTCGGTCCACACCAGGTTTTGGATCTGGCCGATCTTGAAGCGACGAGCACGCCGATCGGGCAGGGACCTCGCGAACAGTGATTCCCGCCTGCGGATGTCGCGCGGGATCGTCTGGGTCCGCGGATCCCGCAGCATCAGGAACTCCATCTCGTCGCGCGCGTCCGCATCGTCCTCGACGCCGATGGACATCGGAGGCGGGCGCCGTGAGGCCTCGGTACGCGCGACGAGGCGTACGGCGGGCGACGTGGGGGCCGTCGCCGCGAGGAAGCCGAGGAGGATCGCAGCAACGAGGCCTTGGTGGGATCGTTTCATGGCGCCTCCTCTCCCAGGTCACCCGGCCGCGCGATGTCTCGCAGGGCGGAGCGTAGCAGCGTCGCGGCCGTCCCCGAACCGCATTCTGCCGAACGCGTGGCCCGCGAC
>JAHFBW010000421.1 GCA_023249845.1 Candidatus Eiseniibacteriota bacterium | reverse complement strand
CGGTCCGCGCCAGCGGCGCGCGCGTCATGCCCTCGCGGGTGGCGAACTCGTCATGCCCTCGCGGGTGGCGAACTCGTCATGCCCTCGCGGGTGGCGAACTCGTCATGCCCTCGCGGGTGGCGAACTCGTCATGGCCTCGCCGGTGGCTCGGGGCCCTCGAGCGAGCGCAGCACCTCCAGCGAGCGCAATCCCTGAAAGCGTTGGAAGTGCGTGCGGAAGAAGTCCTCGATGACGCGCAACAGCTCACCCGCGCGCGGCAGCTCGATGAAGTCGCCGGCCTCGAGGATGGGCCGCGACAGCAGGAGCGACAGCGACGCCAGCGCATCGGGGCTCAAGTACACGACACCGCCTTCCCGCGCCGCGCACGCGTCGCACAGGAGCCCGCCGCGCGCGGGCGAGAACGCACGCCGCTGCGACACCGGGCGCGCGTCGACGGCGCACTGGTCGAGCCGCGGCCGGTAGCCCAGCTCGCTTGCGAGCTGGAGTTGGAACGCCAGCGTGACGGCCGGCAGCGCGGCGAGCGGTGCGCGGGAACAGCCGTCGAGCGCCTGCACGAGCAGCGCGAACAGCCGCGGGTGCGGCTCCTCGCCCCACACCAGGCGGTCGACGATCTCGAGCGCGGCCTGCGCATGGACGATGCGCGAGAGGTCGGTGATGCGCGAGCCGAGCGCGTCCAGCACCTCGGCCTTCGAGAGCAGGTGCAGGTCGCGGTCGGGCTTGAGATAGAACACGAAGCGCGAGCGCGACAGCGGCTCGAGCGCGTAGCCGAACCGGCTCGGGAGCTTGCGCGCGCCTTTGGCGACGAATTTCCGCAAGCCGTGGTCGCGCGTATAGGCGGTCACGATGCGACTGGTGTCGCCGAGCGCGTGCGTCTTCAACACGATGCCTTCGGTGGTGACGATGGCCATGGCTGCGCCTCAGCGCGAGCCGGCTTCTGACGGCGGCTCCATGCCCGGTTGCACCACGCCGCCCGAGACGATCACCTTGAGCCCGTCCTCGACGGACCAATCCAGCTCGAGCAGGTCCGGCTTGGGCACGTAGTGCACGAACCCGGACGCGGGGTTCGGCGTGTGCGGCACGAACACGCACGACACGTCCTGGCCGATGCGGTCCTTCACATGCTGCGACACGTGGCCGGTGAGGAAGCCCACGCGCCAGATGCCGGGATGCGGCCACTGCACCAGCACCACCTTGCGGAACGTCTCTTCCTTCTGGCCCAGGAACACCTCGCCCAGCGACTTGGTGGAGCCGTAGACGATGCCGACCCCGGGGATGCGCAGGAGCAGGCGATCCCACAGCCGCGCCACCGGCCCCTGTCCCACGCGCGCGGCGATGAAGCCCACGATGAGCAGCAGCAGGCCCGTCGCGGCCAGGCCGAGTCCCGGGATGCGGTGGTAGTCGAGCACGGCGAATCTCAGGTAGCGCCCGAGCAGGTTGTCCACCCAGTTGAGCAGGCGGAACAGCACCCACATGGTGATGGCGGACGGCGCGAGCACGAGCAACCCGGTCAGCAGCCAGGTGCGCAGGTGTCCGACGAACGACGTGCCTTTCGACTTGGCGGGCTTGTGGGCGGTCATCACCGGCGCACTCTAGCGGGGCGGCTGCGCCTCGTCACGCGGCGTGCGTCCGTCCTCACGCGGCGTGCGCGACGAATCCGGGGCGCGCGCGGAGTCGACGGGCTCGCGGCTCGTGGCCGGCGGCGGCAGCATCTGCTCGTAGAACTCGTCCGGGCTGGTGCGCGTGTCGCGCGACAGCAGCAGCAGCGCTTCCTCCCAGCGCCGCTGCCCCACCTGCGACATTGGCGCGCGTGTGTGCACGCCACTCTCGAGCTGCATCTCGACCACGCCCTCCGGCAGGTGCAGCACCGTCGCCACGACGCTGCCGTGCGAGGCGAACAGCAGCCCGACCTGGAGCGCGCCGGGGGTGTGGAAGGTCGCGCGCGCTGCGTCCGGGTCGCACGCGTATGAATCGTGCCGCCCGAACGCGCGTTGCAGCGCGTCCGCGACCGCGCCCGAGACCCGGAACACACCCTGCACCTCGTAGCCGAGCGTGCGCCCGGGCACGTGCGCGAGCGGCGTCTCGAGCCGTGTGGCGTCCGCGCCGAGTTGCTCCACCTGGATCCTCGACGCCGACCTGACACCCTGGAGCAGCAGGTCGGGCGGCGGGCAGGCCGCGTTCGCCCGCGTGCCGGCCAGC
>JAHFBW010000420.1 GCA_023249845.1 Candidatus Eiseniibacteriota bacterium | reverse complement strand
GGCGAGGTTCGCGGCGGCGAAGCAGTAGCGCCGGGCCGCCGCCGCTGGGTGCGCCACGGGCAGCCATGGGGACGCCCTGGCTGTCCGCTGGGCCGGACCGCTGCCCACGGCCCCGGCACACACCCGCCGGGCCGCTGATTCCCGCCCAAGTCCAGGCCGCTCCGTGCCGATGACACAGGGGTCCTCTGCCGCGCCCTCTTCCGTGCCGTTCTGGGAGACGCCCCTGTGTTCCGACGTTACGCCGCCGTGGCTGCCCTGCTCACGTTCGTGATGCTCATGGTGCGCGCTGCCCCCACGCCGCCGCCGTCCTCGGCCACCGTGGGTGCCATGGGGCGCGGGCCCACCATCGTGCTCGTGCATGGACTCGGCTCCGACGCCCAGCACTGGCTGCCGGTGGCGCGGGACCTCGCACGCGACCACCGCGTCGTATTGGTGGAACTGCCCGGGCACGGCGAGGCGCCCCTGATCCGGCCATTCACGCTCGAACAGGCCACGCTCGCGCTCGACCGGGCCATCGCCGAGCAATCGCGCGATCCGGTCGTGCTCGTGGGTCATTCAGTGGGCGGGCTCGTGGCGGCGGCGGAGGCGCTGCGCGCCCCGTCGCGCGTCAAGGCGCTGGTGCTGGTGGAGTCTGCACTCGCGCCGCAGATGACCAAGCTCGAAGCAGACTCGCTGCTGGCGATGTTCGATCGCGACTGGGTGGGCACCCTGCACATGGTGTACGCGAGCTTCGGTCGCGATTCGGCCCAGGGCGAGGCGCTGTGGGCCGAAGCGTCGCAGGTCGAGCGCGTCAACATGCGCGCGTGGATCCCGGTGGCGCTGTCCACGGATCTCACCGACGAGGCCGCCGCCCTCAAAATGCCGGTGCTCGCGGTGGTCTCGCGGCGCACGTGGGAAGCGGACGAGACGTGGGCCCACGCGGCCAAGGCACTCGGACTGGCGCGCATCCCGCGCTTGAAGGTCGTGCGCGTCGACAACTGCGGGCACTTCATGATGCTCGATCAGCCGCGCGCGCTGTCCGACGCCATCCGCCGCTTCTCGGCCGCCAGCGACACGGCGTACGCGCTGCGCTGACGCGCGCAGCGATCGAGCGCCCCGGCCGCTACGGGAACGAGAACGTCGCGCCCCCCTTGCCGCTCAACCGTGCCTTCATGCCCGCCCGGCTCACCCACTTGAGCATCGGCTGCGCACCCTCGAAGCCTTCCATGCGATCCACAGCCTTGCCATCCTCGCCGACGATCACCAGCGTCGGAAACGCCGTCACGCCGAGCCCGTGCTGCAGCGAGTCCATCCACGCCGGGTTGTGCCCGTCCTCCTGCTGGCGGTCCACGACATGCACGGGCACCACCAACTGGGCGATGGCGCTGGTCATCTTCGCGTCCGCGAACACGTCGTGTTCCATCCGCTGGCAGGGTCCGCACCACGCGGCGCTGAAGTCGTAGAGGATCGGCTTGCCGCTGGCGTGTGAGCGCGCGACCGCCTCCGCGGCGGGCACCCACGGCATCAGGCTCGCGAGCTTGGGAGGATTCCTCTCCTCGTAGACGCCCGTGGCCACGCGCGCCACGAGCAGTGCGCCGGCCAGGATCCACAGCCACGACGGATCACGGCGCGTGGGGCGCGCGGGTGCATCTCCAGGCGCCGGGTCCGGATGCACGGTGTCAGCCTGCGGCATACGAGAGCTCTCGTCGGTTTAACCGCGCGATGCCCACCGTCAGCGCCAGCGTGATGCTGGACGCCCACGACGCGAGCGCGAACCACGACACCGGTGTGTGCTGCAAGGCCCATGCGAACGACAACTGCGGCGCGAGCACGCCCTGCAGCTCGCTGGTCGCGCGGATGAGCCACTGCCACTGCTTGAACTGACCCACGCCCGCCAGCATCTGCAGCACGATGAGCGTGCCGAAGTAGAGCCCGACGTCGCCGAGCCCGCCGACGAGCGTCGACAACATGATCATGATCGCCGCATTGCCGCCGGCCGCCGAGGTGCTCTCGAGTGCCATCTTCATGACCTCCGTCGCCGCCGGCGGAGTGCCCCGCAGCAGCAGCACCAGCGTGCCGAGCCCGAACATGAGCAGCGTGAGCCCGAGCGCGCCGATCACCGCCGCGAGCCATCGGCTGACGAGGTATTCAGGCCGCGTCACCGGTCGCACCAGCAGGAGCTGCAGCGTGCCGGACGACACGTCCTGGCCGATGGCGCCGGCGGCGAAGATGAG
>JAHFBW010000149.1 GCA_023249845.1 Candidatus Eiseniibacteriota bacterium | reverse complement strand
CGCCGCTCGGCGAGTCGGGCGTGCCCACGAACACCACGTTCGGAGAACCCATCCACGGGCTGGGTTTCGGCTGGGTGTTGTAGGAGTGGTGGGTGTCGTTGTACGACGCCCACACCGCGATGGGCGGTCCGCTCTGCGTGCTCACCACGACGCTCTGCGAGACGGACGAGGAGATGAGCCCGCCGGTGTCGGTGGCAGTGAGCGTCACGGTGTACGTGCCCGCCGCGGCGTACGTGTGATTCGCGCTCGTGGTCGGGGCGTTCACCACCGTCGCCGCAGAGCCATCCCCCCACGTGAACCGGTAGCTCGCGATGGGTGTCGCGTCGGTGTCGGTGGAGGTGCCGCCGCTCGCGGTCACCGTGAACGCCGGCGAGGAAATCTGCGAAACGGAGAGGTGCGCGACCGGCGGCTGGTCCGGCGGGGGCGTGCCACCACTGAACTCCACGTGTAGCACGGGCCAGCGCGAGGAGTTGCCAGTCACGGCGACCGCCGTCCGGTGTCCCGTTCCCGTGAAGACCAGCGCCAGTGCATTGCCGCGCGCCCAGCCCGAGCCGCTCACGATCTCCTGCACGATGGATTTGATGTCCGGCGTCTTCTGCGCCGCTCCCACCTGGCCTGCGGTCCATGGCGCGGGGCTCCAGGCGACCGCGGCCGCTGTGCGGGGCCGCGACGAGATGTTGAGGTTGGTGCTTGTGAACGCGGCGGCGTTGGCCGCGGCCTGGCCGCGGACGGTGAGGTTCGTGACCTCGCTCTGCGACTCGTCAGCCGTGAACTGCACCCACGCGGCGCTGATGTTGGCGTTCGGATCGATCGGGATGGCCGGCCAGCGGATGCCCACGGTCTGGTTGGTGCCGTCGAAGACCAGCTCGAGGTCGCTGCTGTTCGTGGCGACCGACCCGGTCGCGGACTCCTCCGCGTCATCGGTCACCGTGACTGGGCGCACATCGATCGTGGTGGTGCCCGGCGGCGGCGCGGCGGTGACCGTGATGCTGAACGTGGCCGTGTTCGAGGTGAGCGAACCCGTGTCGGTGCAAACCAGCGAGACGATGTAAGTGCCGGCGGCGGCGTACGTGTGCGTCGCGCTCGACGTGGGCGCGGTCGTGGTGGTCGCGGCGCTGCCATCCCCCCACGAGAACTGGTAGCTCCAGATCGGCGTTGCGTCCCCATCGGTCGAGCTCGCGCCGCTCGCGCTGACGGTCAGCGCGGGGCTTGCGAGCTGCGTCACCGTGAGCGCCGCGACTGGCGGGTTGTCGACGGGCGGAGGCGCTGGATTCACGGTGATGGACTGCGTCACGGGCGCCGAGGTGAGCCCGCCGGTGTCGGTCGCGGTGAGAGTGACGGTGTAGGTGCCCGAGGCGGCATAGGTGTGAGTCGTGCTCGACGTGGGTGCTGTCGTGGTGGTGGCGGTGCTGCCATCCCCCCACGTGAAGCGGTAGCTCGCGATGGGCGTCGCGTCCGTGTCGGTCGACCCAGCGCCGCTCGCATTGACCGTGAGCGGCGGGCTCGCGGCCTGCGTCACCGAGAGCGCGGCGACGGGCGGGTTGTCGACCGGCGGAGGCGGAGGCGGCCCGCCCGACGTGAACTCCACGTGCAGCAGCGGCGCCTGCGTCGCGCTGCCATCGAACGCGTACGCCGTGCGGTGGCCGGTGCCGGTGATGATGAGCACGAGCGCGTTGCCGCTCGCCCACCCGCCACGGCTCACGATCTCCTGGATCACCTGGGAGAGATCCGGGGTGCGCTGGTCTGCGGTCACCTGTCCCGAGGTCCACGCGACCGGCGACCAAGCAGCTGTCATTCCCGTGCGCGGCCGCAACGAAATGTTGCCCGCGGTGGTCCCGAATGCCAGCGCATTGTCGGTGGCCTCGCCGGCGATCGTCAGCGTCGTCAACTCGCTCTGGGCCTCCTTGGCGGCGAACTGCACCCACGCGGAGGTGATCGTGGAACCCGCGGGGATCGCGAGCCCCGGCCAGCGGATCCCGACGACCTGGTTCGATGTATCGAACACCAGCTCGAGATCGCTGCTGCCCGTGTACATGCTCAAGTCGGCGCGTTCCTCGGCGTCGTCCTTCGACGCTGCCGGAAGCATCTCGACGGTGTCGGCGAGGGCGGGGACGGCGGCGAGCCATGCCGCGAGAGCGAGCGCGCGCACGATGAACGATGGAACGAGAGTCGGATTCGCACGCCGTGGAGACGGCGCGACCTTGCCCGGGGCGGAGTCCGGGCACGCGTGCAGGCGACGCTGCGGCGCGAGGGGCATGGGGAGGACCTCGTGCGTCGAATAGTTTGCGCTGGGCTGGCGACCGGGCCACTGGACGAGGGGAGTCGAGACCCTGGTTTCCCGCGCGCTGTAGTCAATCGTATGACCGCACGCGACATGGAGTCGAGAACAATCCCCGCTGCTCGCAGGGAGTTCCGGTCACGAGGCGAGGCGCTTCGATCAGACCCGATCAGCTGATTGGTTCCAGTTGCCCTGAACAGAATCGCGTGCGATGGGGGTAAACACAGCGCACTTGCATCGCTCGTTGGTCGGCAAACCCACGAGAGAAGTATGCTCGAACTTCTGTCGTGGCTACTGACTCGGAGGCCCCGTGGCGCGAGCCGAACACAACGGGAAGCGGGAGTGAAAGGGCGACGGCGGGCCCAGGACCTCTCGCCGAGTCGCAAGGGGCGGCGCTCGACGAGTGCCGTTCGCGGAGCGGACCCACGGGGTTCGGCGTGGGCCGCGCTGACCATGCATCAGCCCGGGCATGAGCCCCACCTGGACGGGATGCGCGGCATTTCGTGTGCGATCGTGGTGTTCTGCCACTGCGCCCTCTGGCTGCCGCCGGCGCTGCGGGACTCGTATCGGGAACTCCCGTCCGCCGTGCCCGCGTTCATCCTCTCGCTGTGGTTTGGTCTGGACGTCTTCTTCGTCCTCTCCGGCTTCCTGATCGGCCGCATCCTGTTGTCGCAGCTCCAGCGGGGCGGGCTTTCGTTCAGGGCGTTCTATGTGCGCCGGTTCTTCCGCGTCTTCCCCGTCTACTACCTGGTGCTCACGGTCAGCGTCTTCTTCTTCTCGCGCAGGGAGGAGTGGGCCGTGCTCTACGGGGGCGTCTCCTGGCAAGAGTCCATCGCACGGAGCTGGGCGAATTACCTGTACGTGAGCAACTACGTCTACGGGATGCAGTTCCCGAACCCGATGAGTTGGGGCTGGTCCCTGTGTGTCGAGGAGCACTTCTATCTTGCGACTCCGCTCCTTCTCGGCATCCTGTTCCGCGTGGCGAAGGGCTCACGCAAGTGGATCTTCCTGTCGGCGCTCGCCCTGGTCCCGCTGACCTTCCGGTGGGCGATGTATTCGCGCTCGCCCGACCTCGTGCCGTTCAAGTGGATCCATCCGATGACGCATACGCATGCGGACGGGCTGATCCTCGGCGTGTTGATCGCCTACGCCTGCGTCTTCCATCGCGAGCGGATGGCGGCCTGGATCACGAGGCTGGGCTCTGCGACCTGGATCCTGGGCCTCGCGTGCTATGCGAGCGTGATGCTCTGGGGCGGTCTCTGGGTTCCAGGTGCGTTCCCGGCGGTGTGGCAGTTCTTCGTGGTTTCGATCGGCTCGAGCTTGCTGGTCCTGAACGGGATCTTCCTCGACAACCGCGTGACTCGCTTCCTTGGAGCGCGTGTGTGGGTGCCATTGGCTCGCGCGTCCTACGGTCAGTACCTGACCCACCTGTTCGTCGTCTTCTGGGCGCTGAGCTGGTGGCCCCGTGGTCCCTATTCGGCGCCCGCCGCGGTCGCGAGCATCCTGGCGTACTGCATCGTGGTGCTCGCCGTGGCGGCGACCGTCGGCGCGTTGCTCTACCTGACCGTCGAACGGCCATTCCTCGAGTTTGGTTCGCGTCTGGCACGTCGCCATCTTGCTCGCGAGGTCTCGCCGGCTCCCGGGGAGTAGGCTCTGCCTGGCCGGGAGCGATACCGGCCGGCCGGCGTAAGAACGCGTCGTTCAGTGCAGCCGCTTCCTCCGGTTGCGCACGAAGTCGCGGAACACGTAGGCGCCCACGTTCTGCGGGTCCGTTTCGTAGATGCGGCCCTGGTTGAGTTCGGTGAGCTTGCGCACGAACTCGAGCAGCGGGGCGTCCACCGCCAGCATGAACGTGGTGATGGCGATGCGCTTGCGACGCAGGTAGGCGGCTTCCTCGAGCGTCTTGTTCACGATCTTGGGGTCCAGTCCGAACGGATTCTTGTAAAGGCGTCCGAACTCGCGTATCGCGGACGGCTTGCCGTCGGTGATCATGAACACCTGCTTGTTCACACCCTTTCGGCCGGTGAGGATCCGCGCCGCGAGCTGGAGCCCGGCTTTCGTGTTCGTGTGGTAGGGCCCGGCCTGGATCTTCATGAGTTCGCCGAGCGGCACCTGCACCGCGTCGTCGCCGAACAGCACCACGTCGAGTGTGTCCTTCGGGTAGCGGGTCTGGATCAACTGCGAGAGCGCCAGCGCGATCTTCTTGGCCGGCGTGATCCGGTCCTCGCCGTAGAGCACCATCGAGTGGCTGATGTCGACCAGCAGCACCGTGGCACATGCAGAAAGATGCTCTTCCTCGTACACCTCGAGGTCGTCCTCGGCGAGCGACAGCTCGTCGATGCCGCCACGCTTGACCGCGTTGTTCACCGACGCGAGTGGATCCAGATTCGCGAGGTCGTCGCCGAACTGCCAGCGCCGCGTCTCGGACAGGCGCTCGCCGCCCGCCCCGGCCACCGGGGTGCGATGGTCGCCCGCGGCTCCGGCGCGCAGCGTCGAGAAGATCTCGTTCAGCGAGTCCTGCCGGATTCGCCGCTCGCCCTTCGGCGTCATCTCGAATCCCCGCGGCGTGCGGCGCGCCTCGCCGGACTCCTCGAGCAGCTTCTTGAAGTCGTCGAGCGAGAAGTCTTCGCCGAAGAATCCGTACTCGCGGCCGAAGTGCTCCATCCAGCGCAGCGCCTCATCGGCGTCCCCGCCGGTCTGGAGCAGGAGATTCCGGTAGATGTCCAAGAGCTGCTTGAGGAACGCTTCGTCGCCGGGGTTCCGGCCCTTCCACTTCGTGTAGTCGAAACGCATGGCGCCCTAGTCCTCGCCCAACCCCGACAGCATCTGCTTGAGCATGTCCTTGAACCCGGTCCTGCCGGTATCGGTGCGCTCGCGTGACAACATGCTGCTCTGGTGCAGGCCCTCGAGCACCAGCTCCATGGCCACGGCATGCTCGTCCGCATCGCGAGGTTCGAGGTAGCGCGCGGCCAGCTCCGGCAGCCCCTTCACGCGCGATAGGGACGCGGCGTACTCGGCCTGCGGCAGGTCGTCGCCGAGTTCGAGGTGATTGCCCGACGAGAACCACTCCAGCACCGGCCGGTACTCGGCGGTGGACTGCGACTCGGCCTCCTCCGCGGACGGCGCTGGCCGACCGCGCACACGGCGCGGCTTGAACGCGTCGGGGAAACGCTGCGAGAACACGGCCTTCACGCCGCGGCCCAAGAGGGCGCGCGCCACGTTGAGCGCTCCCTCCTGCTCGCCCTCCAACACCAGCTCCACCTTGCCCGAGACGGCGCTCACGGCAGCCTGGAGGTCGCAGACGCGGGTCACGACCTTGTTCTCGCCCGTGACGAGCCCGCGCCGCTCGGCGTTGCTCACGACGTTCTCGAGCAACGCGATGGTGAGCCGCGCCGAGACGCCGGAGTTCTGATCCACGTACTCGCTCTTGCGCGCCTGGATGGCGACCTCCTCGACGAGATCGCGCATGAAGGACGGAACGCGCACATCGACTCCACTCTTCCGCTCGATCCACGACTCCTGCGACGTGATGGCGATACCCTGCTCTCGAGTGAGCGGGTAGTGCGTGAGGATCTGCGAGCTGATGCGGTCGCGCAGCGGCGTGATGATGTTGCCGCGGTTCGTGTAGTCCTCGGGGTTGGCCGAGAACACCATGGCAACGTCGAGCGGGATGCGCACCGGGAATCCGCGGATCTGGAAGTCCTTCTCCTCGAGAATGTTCAGCAGGCCCACCTGGATACGCGGCTGCAGGTCGGGTAGCTCGTTGATGGCGAAGATTCCGCGATTGCTGCGCGGGATGATGCCGTAGTGGATGACGCGCTCGTCCGAGTAGTCGAGCCGCAGCGTCGCGGCCTTGATCGGGTCGATGTCGCCGATCAGGTCGGCGATCGTCACGTCGGGCGTCGCGAGCTTCTCCTGGTAGCGCTCGTCACGGTGCAGCCAGTGGAGCGGCGTGGCGTCTCCGTGCGTCTCCAGCAGGGCCCGCGCGGCGTGCGTGAGCGGCAGCAGCGGGTCGCTGTGGAGCGGGCAGCCCTCGATCGCCGGCACCCACTCGTCGAGGAATTGCGCCAGCGAGCGCAGCAGGCGCGTCTTCGCTTGGCCGCGCAGGCCGAGCAGGATGAAGTCGTGCCGCGACAGGATCGCGTTCGCGATCTGCGGTTCGACCGTGTGCTCGTAGCCGACGATGCCCTGGAACAGCGGCTCGCGGGTCTTGAGCCGCGCGATGACGTTGGCGCGCAACTCGTCTTTGACCGAGCGGTGCCGATAGCCGGCGGCTTTGAGCTCGCCGAGCGTCTGGGGGCGGGACATGGGTACTCCTGGAGGCTGGCGGTGGTCCCCCAGCGCGGCGAGCCGGGGCAGTGTCGATGCGGTCATGATCATTCTAGCTCGTGCGCCCGAGGCCCCGCGAATCGCGGTCAGGACACCGTGAACCTCACCGCCACGCACGCGTGAGCGCAAACGCTCGCGAGCACGTGCCCGGGCCTCGTGCGTGGGCTAACGTGCGGCCTCGATGAACGATCCGAACGAACCGACTCGTACGGCTGCGACCGCCGAAGCTCACGCGCTTCGCGCCGCGTTCTCGCGATTTCCATCCCTGGTGGTCTTGCACGCGAGCGCCGACTGGCCGCGACTGCGCGAGCGGCTCGATGCGCACCTGGACGGCGTCCGCCTGACACCGGCCCTGGGTGCGTCACGGCCGGCGACGGACCCCTCGCGCGTTCGGGTCGCGCACTGGAACCTCGAACACGGCAATCGGTTCGAGGCCATCGCCGAAGCGTTCCGCACGCATCCCTTCCTCAGCGAAGCCGATGTCGTCTCGTTGAACGAGGTGGATCTCGGCATGGCGCGGTCCGGCAACCGTGACGTCGCCGCCGAGCTCGCGGCGAGGCTCGGTCTGCACTGCGCCTGGGGTGCGATGTTCCTCGAGAGCACGCGCGGCCGCGATGACGACTCGATCACCGCGGTGGCCGAGGACAACCGCGAGTCACTGTTCGGCCTGGCGCTGCTTTCGCGCTGGCCCATCGCCGCGTCGCGACTGGAGCCGCTCCCGGGCCCCGAAGCGCTGCTCTTCGATCGCGAACGCATGGCGGGCCGGTTCGTGGCACTCGTCTGCGAGATCGCGCATCCCGTCACGCCATTCACCGCGGTGACCGTGCACTTGGAGGTGCACCGCACGCGCGCGCATCGCGCGGCGCAGATGCGGCTGCTGCTCGAGTCACTCGCCGGCGTGGGGGGGCCGCTCGTGCTGGCCGGCGATTGGAACACGCACTCGTTCGACCGCGGCCGGCGTCGAGCGTTATTGGCCGCCACATGGGCGCTGCTCGCGCAGCCTTCGCGGGTGCTCTCGGCCCGTCTCGCGCGACCCGACCGCGGCCCGCACGGCGAGCCGTTGTTCGACGCGCTGCGCCAGGCGGGATTCGTGTGGGAGCCGTACGTGGACGAAGAGCCCACGCTGGCGCTTCGCTTCTCGCGGCTGGGTGAGGTGCACGCGCTGCCTCGGCCACTGCGAACGCTCGCCTCGCGCGGCCTCGCGTGGGCGGAGCGGCGCGCACGGTTGCGGCTCGACTGGATCGCGACGCGCGGGTTCCGTGCCGACCTGGGGCGTGGGCACACCCTGACCGGCTTGGATGGGCCCGGCCTCGCCAGCGATCACGCGCCCGTGGTGGCGGAACTGGCGTTCGGATAGCACGGCTCCCGCGCGCGCCCTATGCTCGCGCGCCCCCGGAGGACCCCATGCCCAACGCTTCGCACGCGATCCAGACCCACCAACTCACGCGCCTCTTCGCCGGGCGGCCCGCTCTCGACGGCCTCACGCTTCAAGTACCCGAGGGCTCGTTCTTCGGCTTCCTCGGGCCCAACGGCGCCG
>JAHFBW010000419.1 GCA_023249845.1 Candidatus Eiseniibacteriota bacterium | reverse complement strand
GGCGCTCACCCAGACCACGCTCGGCCGGAGCGATGCGTCCGCGGCCGAGGTGCGGGCACTGGTGGCAACGCTCGTGGTGGACATGGAGCGATACGGCCTCGTGCCGCGGCTGCCGAAGCCCCCGCGCTAGCTAGCGCCACCCCTCGCGCACCGCCCGCCCGTACGCTGGCCAGTAGGGATCCGGCAGTGGCGTGTCGTGCGTGGTGACGCCGCCGTCGGGTTCCGCCACCCAGAGCCTACCGTGCCCGGCCAGCACCTCGCCCACCTCCGCGGCGGCGATGCCTTCTTCCTGCAGCTCGTTCAGCACGAGTGCCGCGCGGTCGGCGGTGGCGCACACGATGAGCGTTCCCTCGGAGAGACTCCAGTAGGGATCCACCTCGAGCATGCGACACGCCGCGGCCACCTCGAGCGCCAGCGGCAGCCGCGCCCGGTCCACCCGCACGTCGTGGCTGCACGCCTTCGCCAGCTCGAGGAGCCCGCCCAAGACGCCGCCCTCGGTGGCATCGTGGAGCGCGGTGACGCCGCGTTCGTGCACACCGGCACGAAGCGCGGTGCGACAGTCGGCCACGACACTCACTTGGCGCTCGAGCGCGCGGAGCCATGCCAAGCCGTCCTCGTCCACGTGCTGGCGCAACCGCTCGGGTGCGAGCCACGCCGCCACGGCGGCCGTCTCGATGGCGCATCCCTTGGTGACGATGACGCGGTCGCCCACGCGCGCCATGGAGGGCGAGATGTAACGCCCCTCGTCACCCACGCCGAGGAGTGTGGCGGCGCCCAGGAGCGTGCCGCCGAGCCCTTCGTACCGCCCGGTATGCCCCGTGATCACGGCGACGCCCAGTTCGGACCACGCGTCACTCATGGCCTTCCAGTAGCATCCGAACTCGTCGTCGGAGAAACCGGGCGGCAGGTTGAAGTCCACGCTCACGTACGCGGGCGGGATGCCGGTGGTCCACAGGTCCGAGGCCACGAGATGGCAGGCCATGCGCGCCGAGCGTTCGAGCCCGAGTGCCCCGATGTACGACAGTGGATCGGTCGTCACGGCCATGACGCGACCGGCGCCGATGCGCACCACTGCGGCGTCGTGACCCGCGCGCGGGCCGACGGCGACCTCGGGGCGCGACGCACCCAAGTGCGGTGCCACCAGCCGCTGGAACGCCTCGGGCGAGAGCTTGCCGAGCGGGGGCGACACCGCCGGCCGCTCCGTCTCGTGCATCGCGGTCAGTCCAGCGCCGGGGCGTAGAGGAGCGCGTTCGTGAGCAGCCGTTCGGTGTTGCGCCAGTAGGAGCGGAACAGCACGGGCCCCGATAACATCACCACGTGGCCGTTGCCATTCGGTTCGTCCACCGCGAACGCCGTGTGCGCGAGCCGGCGCTCGGTCTCGGGCCACGTCCAGCCCGTCACGGTGAGTGGCACGCGATCGAAGCGCAGCGCGTTGGCGCCTTCCCTGGTCGGCGTGAGCATCGTGCTGCCCTGGAGCATCACCGGGATGCGCCCGGTACCGAAGCCCCACGTGAGCCACTGGCGCGGATCGGGAGTGGCCCAGAACACGCTGCCGGGGATGTACTGCGGCCGGCGCGAGGCTTCAGCGGCCGAGCTGTCGGGATCGGGGATCTCCTCGTCCTCCTTCCGTGGCTTGCTCGGCACACCGACCACCTTGCAGCTCGAGAGCCCGACGCTCGCGAGTGTCGGCAGCTCGGCCGCGTCGTCCAGGCAGACCAGCGTGCCGCCACGCGACACCCAGTCCTTGAGCGCGCTCATGCCGCCGCCCAAGGCGCCCGCCAGTCCGGGCCCGCCATCGGGCAGCACGACGATGTTGTAGCGATCGAGTTCGATGCCGCCGACCTGGCCCGCGCGCACCGCCGTGAAACGCACGCCGAGGCGGCGTTCGAGCAGGAACCACAGCCAGCCGTAGGACTCGGCCGACACCGGGCCGTCCACCACCACGGCGATGTTCGGCTTCCTCAGGCTCACGATGTTCTCGGAGCCCACGCCCGTGTCGCCGCGATCGGCGAACGCGCTGTTCACGGCCAGTACCCGCACGCCGCTCGTGCGGGCGAGTTGCACCACGCGCTCGTGCAGCGTGGCGGGGTTGCGCTCGACGCGCGCGACGAACGATCCGCGCGGGAAGTCGCGCTCGCCGGCGCGCAGCGGCCGCGCCGCCGTCGCGACCTTGAAGCCCTCCTGCAGCAGGCGCAGCGCCAGCCGTGCCGCGCCGTC
>JAHFBW010000418.1:740-2220 GCA_023249845.1 Candidatus Eiseniibacteriota bacterium | reverse complement strand
AGCAGCGGCCACGGCCATGACCAGAGCAGCGCCTGCGCCTGCGTCCACGCGTTCGCAGGCCACGCGCGCACGGCCGGCAGCAGGCGTGCCGCGAGCGGCGCCTCGGCCACCACGGGTGCGCCGAGCCTCGGCTCCGCCGCACGCCAGTCGCCCGCGGCAGCATGCAGCGCCGCCACCTTGGGCGTGAGCGTCCACTGCCCGAGCGTGGCGTGGTACCAGACGACGCACGCCAGCACCATGAGCGCGCAGGCCAGCGCCGGAACCATCACCGAAGCGCGCGCCTGCCGGCCGCTCGCCGCCGCGAGCCCGCCCGCGACCGCCAGCGCGATCGCGGCGACCAACCCCTCGGGACGCACGGCATACGCCGACCCAAGCGCGAGGCCCGCCAGGATGCCCTTGACGCCCCCGCGAGCGCCCGCCGGCGTTCGGGCCAGCATCGCGAGCGCGAGATACAGCAGCATGATGTAGGCCGACTCCGACATGGTGATCGCGGAGTGCCGTGCCAGCTCGGGATGCAGCGCACACGCCAGCGCAGGCAGGAGCGCCCCGCGCTCGCCCAGCGGCGAGCGAGCGAGCGTCCACACGACCACCGGCAGCGCGATGCCCGCGAGCATCGACACCGCGACCGCCGCACCCACGCGATCCGGCACGACCAGGCGCGCGAGCGCCGCGAGCAGCGGGTAGCCAGGCGCGAACACCGACGCGAAACCGTGCCCGTGCGCGAGCGCGTCGGCGAAGCGCACGTACTCCGTGCCATCGAACGTCACCGTGGGCTGGTAGCGGAGCGCCGCGAAGCGCAGCACCGCGCCGGCCAGCGTGATGACCGCCAGCGACAGCCACACGAACTCCGGTTTCGAAAACCACGCCGGCGTGGCGGCGGCTCGGTCAGCGGCTCGCGTGGGGCTGGTGCGTGCGCGTGAGCCTCGCTGGGGTGCCGGGGATGGGTTCATCCGCGTGAACATACCGTCACGGAACGGTCATGCTGTAGCCGCCGGGCCGCCCCGGGTTCACTGCTGCCCGGAGGCCCGCCCCGAGCCGCCTGGCGCCGGAGCCCCGTGTTATAGTTGGCCCGCCATTCGCCGATCATCCCCGTGGGCGTCGCGCCGCGCGCCCGAGACCCTTCCGGAGGAGCGCCATGCGCCGTCGCGTGCTGCTGGGAGCCCTGCTCGGCGCGCTGTTCTCGCTCGGGTGGTGGGCCGGGGGCAGTCGCGCCGCGAACGGCCTGTACTCGGGGCTCGACCTGTTCGTCGAAGTGCTCCAGACGGTGCAGGCCAATTACGTCGACGCCGTGGACACGGGCAAGCTCGTCACCGGCGCCATGCGCGGCGTGGCGCATGGTCTCGACCCGTGGTCGCGGTACCTCGACCCCGAGGAATTCCGCGCGCTGCGCGGCGTCATCCAGGGTGCGTTCGACGGCATCGGCGCCTCCGTGGACGAGCGCGGGGGCTGGCCGGTCGTGATCGCGCCCATCGAGGGCTCG
>JAHFBW010000418.1:0-730 GCA_023249845.1 Candidatus Eiseniibacteriota bacterium | reverse complement strand
GGAGGGCTCGCCGGCATGGGACGCTGGGCTCGAGCCGGGCGACGTCATCACCAAGGTGGACGGCCACTCCACGTTCGGGCTGTCGCCCGACGAGATGAGCGCCAAGCTGCGCGGCCCCGCCGGCACCGAGGTCACGCTCACCGTGGCGCGCGACGACGCCGAGCGCGAGCTCAAGTTGCAGCGCCGCCGCGTCACCGTGAAGAACGTGCCGTACGCGTTCATGGCCGCACCCGGCGTGGGCTACCTGCGGCTCGCACACTTCTCCACGCACGCCAGCGGCGACGTGGCCGCGGCCTGCGACACGCTGCGCAGCGCGGGTGCGCACGCGCTCGTGCTCGACCTGCGCGGCAATCCCGGCGGCACGATCGACGAGGCGGTGGCGATCGCCGGCCAGTTCCTGCCGCAGGGCGCACGGGTCACCAGCACGCAGGGCCGCGCGAATGGCGCGAACCAGCACTATGACGCGACGCGGCCGCACCCCGAACTCAACTGGCCGCTGGCGGTGCTGGTCGACGGCGGCAGCGCCTCGGCGTCCGAGATCCTGGCCGGCGCACTTCAAGATCACGACCGCGCCGTACTGGTGGGCGACAGCACGTTCGGCAAGGGCGTGGCGCAGCAGATCTACCCGTTGCGCGGCTCGCTCGGCGCGCTCCAGCTCACGGTGTCGCGCTACCTCACGCCGAGCGGGCGCTCGATCCATCGCAGGGGTCCCACCGCGCACGACGATTCC
>JAHFBW010000148.1 GCA_023249845.1 Candidatus Eiseniibacteriota bacterium | reverse complement strand
CTAGCCGGGATTATTCATGAGCCCGTGGCCTGCGCGGGCCGGCTGCCCATGAATCGCTGCGTTGAAGGCTTGGCCCGCTCCTGCGACGTGTCACCGACACGACTCCGTCGCGGGCCAAGCCCTCGCCTTGCGCTTCACGGACATCCGTCCCTCTCGACTCACGGTTCATGAATAATCCCGGCTAGCGGATCCGGCAACGAGTCGCGTGGGGCGGGGCGCAAGCTCCCGCCCCTTCGCGTATTCGGGCGTGGGACGGCTGCCTGCGCCCGAGAATCCGCTACGGGAAGCAGATGCCGTGGGCTAGTCTCGGGTCGCCCCGTCGCCCCACGGATCCCTCGAACTTGAGACCCCACCGCTCGCTCGTCCGCGTGCTGCTCGCGACACTCGTCTCGAGCCTCGCCGCGCCTTGCTTCGCGACGGCCGCGACGCCGCGGATCGCGGTG
The DNA here is from genome assembly GCA_023249845.1 of Candidatus Eiseniibacteriota bacterium. Lineage (GTDB taxonomy): Bacteria > Eisenbacteria > RBG-16-71-46 > RBG-16-71-46 > RBG-16-71-46 > JAIOPA01. The sequence goes on along the minus strand of JAHFBW010000148.1, from coordinate 7,725 downwards.
CTCGAGCGCATGCCGGATGGCCGCGATTCCGTGCGCATGCTCGGGGAGGGCACGGAAGCGCGCTTTGTCACCGACGGCCGGCGACGGCTCGCCACGCAAATCGTCGCCGAGGGGACGCCCGAGCGCTACATCGTCACGTTCGACGAGCCGGCGCCCGCGGCGTCGTTCGCAGATCGTGTGAGCGCTCGCCGCGCGCTTGCCGTGCGCTTCGGGTCGGAGCTGGCGCGGCAGCAACCACAACGCTTCGGCGGCACGACCGCCGCCGCTCCGCGGCTGATCCGCAGCTATGACCGGTTGCTCGCAGGCGCCGTGGTCGAAGCCCCGGCAAACTGGACCGCGCGCCTGCGCGCCATTCCCGGAGTGAGCACCGCCACGCCCGACACGCGCGTCCGGACGGACCTCGTGAACAGCGTTCTTCAGGTTCGGGGCGATCGCGTTCAGCGCGAGCTGGGTGGATCGGGGCGGGGGGTGCGCGTGGGCATCGTGGACACCGGCGTGGACTACACGCACCCGGCATTCGGCGGAGCGTTCGGGATCGGACAGCGAGTGCAGGGCGGATGGGACTTCGTGAACCACGATCCAGACCCGCTCGACGACCACGGTCACGGCACTCACGTGGCCGGGATCGTGGGCGGCAACGGTGGGGACGTGGTCGGTATGGCCCCCGAGGTGACGCTGTTCGTCTACAAGGTGCTCGACGCGAATGGCGGCGGCTGGCTCAGTGACGTCATCGCCGCGCTCGAGCGGTGCGCGGATCCGGATCAGGATCCGCTGACCGCCGACGAGCTCGACGTCGTGAACCTGAGCTTAGGCGGCTACTCGCAGGGCGGCGACGACCCGGCAACGCGCGCCGTGGACGAGCTGGATCGGCTCGGCACCACCGTGGTGGTCGCCGCAGGCAACTCGGGCGCCGCGTTCACCGTGGGCACACCCGGCACAGCGCGGGCGGCGCTCACCGTAGGTTCGGTGGATGCGACCGACGCGTTGTCCCGCTTCTCGTCGCGTGGTCCGACGCTCGACCTGCTCATCAAGCCGGACGTGCTGGCCCCGGGCGAGGCGGTGGTCTCGGCCTGGCCCGGGGGCGGCACGGCGAGCTTGAGCGGCACGAGCATGGCGACGCCGCTCGTCACCGGGCTGGTTGCGCTGCTACGCCAGCTCCATCCGGAGTGGACGCACGCGGAACTGCGCTCAGCGGTCGTCGCCCGAGCGCTCGATGTGCACCGGATGTCCTCGGAGCAGGGCTCGGGCCGAGTGGACGCCCTGGACGCGGCGACCAGCACGCTGTTCGTGGCCCCGACGAGCCTGGCGTTCGGGCGCGTGCGGTTCGGCCAGCCCACTTGGACGCGCTCCGAGACACTTCACGTGCACACGCGCGCTGCGTCACCAGTCGACGTCGACGTGACCCTGCACGCGAACGACCTTCCCGCGGGATTCGACATGAGCGTGAGCAATGCGCCGCGCCGACTCGAACCCGGGACCGAGGCAGAGGTGGTGGTGACGCTGCGGCGCGTGTCTTCGTCTGCGCCCCTGCCGCCGCCGCTCTACGCGATCGAGGGTTTCCTCGAGCTGCGCACCACCACGGAGGTGCTGCGCGTGCCGTTCGCCATCCACGAGGCCCTGCGGGTGGACATGCTCTCGGAAGGGTACTCGCCCATCGGTGTGCTGATCGGAGGTGGCCGCACCTGGCCGAGCATGGCGCCGTTCTCCTCCCACTGGCTCTTGTTGCCCGGCAGCTACGACGCGATGTGCTTCAGCAGCGGCGGCTCGAACGAACCCTTCCGCGGCGTCACCGGGATCGCGGTCGCCGGCGACACGGTGCTCAACCTGGACGCGTCCTCGAGCACGGGCTCGATCACCTGGGACCTGCGCGATGAGCACGGCGAACCGCGTCCTTCGACCGCGCTCTCGTTCGAGCTGCTCCACGCCTCCGGCGGCGGCCTCGGTGTGATCGGTTCCCGGGTCGGAGCAGAGGTGCGCTTTCCGGTGATGACGTCGGAGTATCGGTTGGAGTGGGCCTCCACCGATCGGGAGGGGGCGGTGCGCTACGACATCCCCGGCACGGTACCGGGGCCGCTCGTCACCCAGGCCATCCGGAACGATCCCGCCCGGCTTCGCCGACTGGTCGAGCACGTGCACGTCGCGACGCCCGACTCAGTCCTGACGCTGGAGTTCCCGCTCATCGCGGAGGGCGATGGCTATTTCGGATTCGCCTTCTTCGATCCCTTCACGCCGCCGCGCGGCGAATCTTTCGACGTCGTGCGCTGGACGGCGCCCACCCCCGCGCGCCATCACCTGCGCTTCGGCCACTCGACCTGGACGGCGAACCCGGCTCGCGCGCGGGTGTTCGCGCCGTATCCGTTCTCGGGCCTGGGGCCCATCTGGGAGCAGGATCGCAGCGACACGCTGGCGATCCTGCCGCGGTTCCAGCTCGGGCCGCCGCTCGCGCTCTACACCGGGCGGGAGCTTCCCTTCGGCAGCGGGCCTGCGTCCTTGCGCGCCTTCATCCGGTTCTATGACGGTGTTCTACAGGCCTTTTCGAATGACAGCTATACGGCACGGTTGTTCCGCGACGCCGTGGGTTCGATCGTGGCGGGTCCGCGGGCGGAGTACGAGCTGTGGCGGGACGGGCAGCGGCTCGAGGCGGGGACGATGCCCGACGAGGACCGCGTGTTCGAGTACGGCTACTGGCAGTCGCCTGTGACGGGCGAGGGGCCGGTCGACCTCGTGCTCCGCTCCCGCGGCTGGACAGTGGCGGGCAGCGCGAGCGTGACGACGGCGCGAGCGACGTTCGACGCATCGACTGGACGCCGCGTCTGCGTGGGACCGGAATGGTTCGCCGTGGTGGCCGGCGGCGGCCCCGCCGAGCGCATCCTGTTCGGTCAGCACAGGGACCCGCACGTGGAGCTCACGCTGCCACTCGACTTCGCGAACTCGCCCGTCACGATCGAGTACAGAGTCGGCGGGAGCGGAACGTGGGCACCGCTCGCCGTCGAACGCGATGACCGAAACGTGCGCGCGCGGCTCGTGCCCGTCGCCGGAGATGTCTCGCTTCGCATCCGGATCGATGCGACAGTCGCCGGCTACACTCCCCTCGAGCTGGAGATCTCGCCGGCGTTCCGCGGAGAGGCGTCACCGGCGGAACATGCCGCCCTATTGGAAGCGCGTGCAGACGGTTCCGGTGTGCACCTCAAGTGGCGCGTGAATGCTCCCGGCACGTCGCTGATCGTCGAGCGACGGCAGCCCGGAGCGGATTGGCTCGAGCACGGTGAGGTGGTGGTCGCGGACGACGGGATCGCCCGCTACGACGATGCCGCCGTGACCGCCGGCGCGCGCTACGGCTACCGGCTGGCGGGCTCGCCGGCGGAAGTGTTCCTGAGCATCCCCGCAGCCTCGCCGGTCCTGGCGCTGGCGATAGCACCGAATCCGACCGCGCGCGACGTGCTCGTCGCGCTGACGCTCGACCGGGTCTCGGACGTCACGCTCTCGCTCCACGATCTGCAAGGGCGCGTGGTCTCATCACGGCGCATCCCCTCGGCGGTCGCCGGCCAGAATCTGTGGAACCTGACCGCCGGGAAGCAGCTGCGTGCGGGGCTCTACTTCGTGCGCGTCGAGCGCGAAGGCCAGCGGCTCACGCGCCGGGTGACGCTCATCCCCTGAACCGGCGGCCGCTGGTCGCGACGGCTATTCCAGGATGGTGATGCGCAGCGCGCCACCGTGGGCGCGCGACACCGCCCAGTAGAGACCCGGCCGCGCGCGCTGCCCGCGGTCACGCGCATCCCACACCCACCCGCCGGCTTGTTGCCGCAGCCCTCGACCGGCGGAGGCGACCATTCGGCCCAGCACGTCGTACACCACCACGTCCGCGCCCAGTCCCTCGAGCCTCACCGGGCCGCGCGCCGGGTTGGGCCACGCGTGAGGCCGAACGCCCGCGTCGCCCACTGGCGCGTCGGCGCTCGCCACGAGCAGCGTGGCGCGGAACGTGGCGGGGGTACACGGCGTCACGTTCCCGCCACGGTCCACCGCCTCGATCCGCCACCACGTCGGCAATCCCGGCCGCGCCGGCGTGGCCCCGATCCAGGGATCGTCCGAGTAGAACGTCACCGGGGCCCCGAACAGCGAATCAGCCGAGAGCGTGATGCGGTAGCTGACCTTGTCCCCGGGCTCGTCGTCGAGCGCCGCGCTCCACGTGAACATGCTGCTCCCGGCCGGCGGTGGGGGCACGAGCTGGAACGCCGAGGGGGATCGCTTGAACGCGCGTCCGTAGAACGAACGCGCCTGGGCGATCGCGGCTCGCACGGTGTCCTCGTGCCACGCGGCGGTCCAGTTCTGGCGCCCGTTCAGCAGGTGCTCGAGCGCGTCCACCCTGTCCAGCATGCGGCCGCATGCCCGGGTCTCCTGGCGTGCGGCGCCATTCTTCGTGACGCGCACGGCGTTCGTGTGCGCGACCGCGGGGAGATCCATGAGCACGCGGTCGCCCGAGACGCCGTCCACCTTGAGGGCGAGCCAGCCGGGAGTGGCCCTTCGCAGGGAGAACGTACTGTCGAACCGGGTCGGGACCGGGTTTCGCTTCGAGAGATCCACGCTCCACAGCGTTCCGGTGCTCCCGACCACGCTCACCTTCGTGAGTCCGGTGACGCATCGCGTCTCGATCTCGATCGGAATCGTGGTGGTGTCCGCGGCCGATTCGAACTTCTCCCCGGGGCGCCTCGAGTTCGCCCGGAATCGCGGGATGAGCGGCAGGCTCGTCACGAACGTGCGTCCGGCGCGCACGATCTCGATCCAGTTGTCGTAACTGAATGGCGTGCTCGAGCCCATGTCGGCATACATGCGCCAACCGCCTGCCGGGCGGTGAGAGAAGATGTTGAGCACGGCATCGGTGCCGGCGGTGGGCGTGAGCGTGACGCCGCTCGACAGGGCGTCGTACCAGTCGTCCCAGCGCTCGTTCGGATAGTTGCTGTAGGAGACCACGTCGAACCCATCGAGTCGCCCGCGGGCGGCGAGCAGCGCGTACTCGCGCCCAAGTCCGGTGCCCGGCCAGGAGCGATCGTCGTCGAACGCGTCGGTACTGCCGGGATGCGCCAGCACGAACAGCGCGCGGCCCGGGCCCGAGACCTGGAGCGCCAGATCGTCGAGCAGCGGCCACGCTTCGGAGGGCGCCAGGCAGCAGCCCCAGGGGACGCTGCTCCGAAGGCCTGGCAGCGCCACGTGACCATAGGTCATGTGCCGGTGCTCCCAGGCGTGGAAAAGAAGCGTGGTCGCGTCGCTTTCCGAGTCCGTCGTCCCCGTGAACCGGTACGCCTGGTCCAGCAGGTGCAGGATCGCCAAGTCCTCCGCCTTGGCGATGCGCTTGGCGTTCGCCGGGGAGATCGTGAACTCGATCGGGTCATGCCGCGAGTGGACGTGCAGATCGCTCGAATAGAAGTTGCGCGAGCGCATGTCGTGGAATCGCGCGAGTGTCACGTTCACGGTGGTGTCGCGGCCGATCCAAAGCCGCTTGGACCATGGCGTCCACTCGGGGCCCCGGCTGACGTGCAGCGTGACGAAACCCTCGGGCAGCGCCAGCGTGCCGCCGGAGGGCGGGTACGCGTAGCCGGCGTGCGCCAGATTCAGGCTGTCCATGGCCAGCGGGTACCACGTGCCCAAGGCCTCGGCCTTCGCGCTGACCCGGGTGTCGATGCGGTTCCCCGCGCTGTCTTTGATCTCCAGCTTCACGTTCCGCATCGGCACGGCAGCGGCAGCGCCGGTCAGCAGCGCGGTTCCGACGGTGACGGCGAGCAGGCGCAACATCTCACGCTCGAGCACGGGCGGGGGGCGTCTCACGGTCACGGAGGTCACGGGCGATGGGCGCGTCGCTTGAAGGTGGCGGGGGCTCGAGGCTGGCCGCGGGCGGGCCGGCCGGTCGTCCCCGCCATTCCACTCGGAATCGAGGGGATTCACGCATAGAATAGTAGATGATGCGAACGAGATTCGAGTGGAATGACTGCGCTTGCCGGCTCCAGCCGGCCGCGGGGGGTGTGAGATTGCGCCGGGCCGCGGCCGCGCTCGCGCTGGCCGCGCTCGCCGCGTTCGGCGGTCCCACCGCGCCCGCCCGGGCCGCGATCCAGACCCGGCACGTCGTCATCGTCGCCATCGACGGCGCGCGCTACAGCGAGACGCTCGGTCACCCGAGCCTCGCGTATCAGCCGCGCATCGGCGGCGACCTCGCCGCCGTCGGCTCGCGGCCCTCGTTATTCCAGAACGTGGGTATCACGAACACGGTCCCCGGCATGAGCGCGATGGTCACCGGCACGCTCCAGCCCATCGCGAACGACGGCAGCGAGCGGCCGCACCTGCCGACTCTGTTCGAATACCTGAGACAGCAGAAGGGCACGCCGGAATCGCTGGTGCGCCTCATCCTGCGCAAACCCAAGCTGAACGTGCTCGCCTACAGCGACCATCCGGCGTACGGCGCGACGTACGGCGCGCACGTCAACGCGTCGTTGCTGAGCGACCTGGACGTGTTCCTCGCGGCCAGGGACGAGATTCTCGCGAACCGACCAGTGCTGACGCTCGTGCACTTCGGCGATCCCGACATCATCGCCCATGGTGCGAACTGGTCGGGTTACCTGACGGCGATCCGTCTCGCGGATTCGCTGACGTGGCAACTGTGGAGCGCGATCCAGTCGGACCCGGTCATGGCCGGCAAGACCACGATGTTCGTCACGAACGACCACGGCCGCCACGACGACCTGCACGGCGGATACGTGAACCATGGCGACGGCTGCGACGGTTGCCGGCGCATCGAGATGGTGATGGCCGGGCCCGACTGCTACTCGGGATACCTGAGCGGCGGTGCCCACGAGCAACGCTGCATCGCGCGGACGGCGGGCTATCTGCTCGGGGTCAGCATGCCGCTCGCCGCGGGGCGCGTGATGGACGACCTGCTTCTGGAGCCGAGTGCACCGTTCGTGGGCGTCGGGCCCCGCTCCCCGTCATCGCGCCTCGTGCTCGCGGTGGTTCCGAATCCCACGAATGCGGGCGCCGCCGTGCGCGTGACCGGTCCGGGCGCCGAGGTCGCACACTTGGACCTTCTGGACGCGAGCGGCCGCCGCATCGTCGCGCTCAGGCCTACGGCCGTGACCGGTCCCGGCTCGTGGCAATGGGATGGTCGTGATGCGAGCGGACACGAACTTCCACCCGGGCACTACCTCGTGCGGGCGAGCTCGGGCGCGATCGAGGGGCGCGCGACGCTCGTGAAGCTCCACTGAGCTCGCGGCGCGCCTCGCGGTCTCAGCGCACGATCTCGAATACGGCCACGCCCTCGCCCGGCGCCGGCCGTGCCGCGAACACGAGGCGCGCGCGCGGGTCACCGCGAGCGCCGTCCGGCCGAAGCAGGGGCGCCAGCTGCGGTCGCAGGCCGCGCACCACGTATTCCTCGACTACCAGGTACGTGGCACCGCTCGTCCTCGCGTAGTCGAGCAGCCTGTCGAGCGGCTCGTCGGGCAGCTGCATGTGGCGGCGGTCGGCGAAGAACGCGACGTAGCTCTTCCGGTCCATCACGACCGCGTCACGCGGAGCATGCTGCGCGAGCCATGCGCCGGCGCCGCGCATCGCGGTCATCGGACCGTCGTCGAACGCGAGCGCGCGTTCGGCGGGCCGGCCGAGCCAGAGGAGCGCCACGCCGAGCAACGTCGCAGCGACGGCGAGGGCTCGGGCGATCGCCCGAAGCGGACCGCGCGGACTCAC
>JAHFBW010000417.1 GCA_023249845.1 Candidatus Eiseniibacteriota bacterium | reverse complement strand
AGGCGGACGAATGAACCTGCCCGAACCAGGAACCCTGAGCGAAGCCGCCCAGCGCGTGCAGGACGCCCTCCGCGCCGGCGGCTTCACGAACACCGTGCTCGAACTCGAGGTTCCCGTGCGCACGGCGGCCGCGGCGGCCGAATCGGTCGGCTGCACGCCAGCGCAGATCGTCAAGTCGCTCGTGTTCCAGGGCGCGGTGACCGGCGTGCCCGTGCTGGTGGTGGCGAGCGGTGGCCATCGCGTGAGCGAAACGAAGCTCGCGGCGCTGCTCGGCGAGCCGGTCAGCATGGGCCCAGCGAAGTTCGTACGCGAGGTGACCGGCTTCGCCATCGGTGGCATCCCGCCGATCGCCCACACGCGCGCGCTCGTCACGTTCGTCGACGCACACCTGCTCCGGCTCGGCGACCTGTGGGCAGCCGCCGGGCACCCGAACTCGCTGTTCGCGCTCACCGGCGACGAGTTGGTGCGTATGACGAACGGCCGCGTGGCCGAGGTGGCCGAATGAGTGTGTGCGCCATCCTGCTCTGCGCGGGTCGCGGCGAGCGACTGGGCGCCGAGGTACCCAAGGCGTTCGTGCCGCTCGCGGGCCGGCCGCTGTTCACGTGGAGCCTCGACGCGCTGCAGCGCTGTGACGCCATCGACTGGATCGTGCTCGTGGGCCCGGTGCGCACACTCAAGGATCTCGTCGCAGCCAGCGGCTGCGAAACTCGCAAGCTCGCGGCCTACACGGAGGGTGGAGAGCAGCGGCAGCATTCCGTGGGCCGCGGCCTGCACGTGCTGCCGGACGGCTGCGATCTGGTCGCCGTGCACGACTCCGCGCGCGCGCTCGTGACCCCCGAGGTCATCGCCCGCGCGGTGACCGAAGCTCGCGAGCACGGCGCGGCGATCGCCGCGGTGCCACAGGCGGACACGCTCAAGCAGGCCACGCTCGGACTCGTCACCGGCACGGTGCCGCGCACGGGGCTCTGGGCGGCGCAGACCCCTCAGGTCTTCAGACGTGACTGGCTGGAACGAGCCCACCGCGAGGCGACAGAGGTCGCCACGGACGATGCATCTCTGATTGAGTGGCTCGGCCACCCGGTGCGGCTCACGCTGGGCGAACCGCTCAACTTCAAGATCACCACCGCGGCCGACCTCCAGCTCGCCGAAGCCTGGCTCGTGCACCGCGCGGACGCCGCCGCACGGTTCGAGGGGCGCGCATGAGCCTGCGCGTGGGGCTCGGCTACGACGTGCATCGCGTGAAGCCCGGGCGCCCGCTGGTGCTGGGCGGCGTGCGCTTCGAGAGCGAGTGGGGGCTCGAGGGCCACTCCGACGCCGACGTGCTGCTGCACGCCATCGGCGACGCGCTGCTCGGGGCCGCGGGGCTGGGCGATCTGGGGGAACACTTCCCGCCCGGTGACGCGCGCTGGAAGGATGCCTCGAGCCTGGACCTGCTCCAGCGCATCTCCGCGTTGCTGCGCGAACGCGGCGCGAGCATCGCCAACGTGGACGCCATGCTGATTGCCGAAGCCCCGAGGCTCGCACCGCATCGCACCGCGATGTGCGCCAACATCGCGGGCGCGCTCGGCATCGCGGTGACGCAGGTGAGCGTCAAGGCGACCACGAACGAGCTGCTCGGTGCCATCGGCCGGCGCGAAGGACTCGCCGCGATGGCGGTGGCGCTGGTCGAAGTGGCGTGACGGCGACCGCCGCCTACAGCACCACCAGCCGGCGAATCTCGCTCCGCGATGGCGTCAGGAGCTGCACCAGGTAGAGCCCCGGCGGCAGCGGGTGGCCGTTCGAGCGCCCGTCCCAGCTCACCGTGTGCATGCCCGCACCGCGCATCCCATCCTCGAGCACGCCCGCCATGCGGCCGCTGGTATCCACGACGCGCAGCTCCACGTGCTCGGCGCTCGAGAGCGTGTATGAGATGGTCGTGCTGCCGTGCGGCGCCGGGTTCGGTGCCGGGCGTGCGAGTGCGGTCGCGGCGGGCGGCGCCGCGGGTTCCACGTCGACGCCGCTCCCGAGCCGGCCGAGCGCGTCCACACCCTGCGCATAGATGTCGGGCGAAGCCGAGCTGCGCGTGTCGCTCCACGCGATCACCGCGCCGTTGCCGCTCTGCGCGATCGCCAGGCCCGCGCCCTGCTGGTTCGAGACCCTGCACACGGGCACGCCGGTCTGGTACCACAGCGGACCGCCCGAGGGCGGGAAGCGCTGGGCGAAGATGTCGAGCGTCGTCGGGAT
>JAHFBW010000416.1 GCA_023249845.1 Candidatus Eiseniibacteriota bacterium | reverse complement strand
TTCCATTACTACGTTGCGTTCGTGCACGGGTCCGGGCTCAACGTCTCGGCAGCGTCCAATCGCACGTCGGGCACGCTCAACTACCACCTGGGCGACGTGTCCAACAGCATCACCGCTGGCACCGGCGACAATCACGTGACGCTGGCCGATGTCTCACTGCTGGGTGCGCACTATGGCATCAGCGGCGCCGCGGTGCTGCCGGTCGCCTACCTCGACGTGGGTCCGACCACGAACATGTCCAGCGGCGGACGGCCGTTGACTGACCAGGTCATCGACTTCGAGGATCTCGTGCTGTTCGGCATCAACTTCAACGTGGTCTCTGCTCCGCAGTTGGCGGCGCGCCCCCTCGCGGGACCGGCCGCGCCCGCGGATGTCGTCAGCGTTCAGGCGCCGGCGCGGGCGACGCCCGGCCAGCCGCTGGTCGCCAGCGTACGGCTGTCGGGAACGGGGCGCGTGCAGGCCGCCTCGGTGTCGCTCACCTGGGATCCGGCCGTGGTGCGTCCGGTTTCGGCGCTCGCGGGCCCGATGCTGGGCGGCGACACAGGGCTGCTGCTCTCGCCGGCGCCAGGAGCCTTCGACGTGGCGCTGCTTGGAGCGCAGGAGGTCGGACTCGTGGGAGAAGGGCTGCTCGGCTCGATCACGTTCGAGGTGCTCGCTGCGGGTGACCCGCGCATCGGTGCCGGGCAGGTGATCGCACGCGACCTCCGCAACCAGCCGGTCAGCATCACGGCCTCCGCCGGAGTCACGCCGGTCGTGCCAGAGCGCACGGCGTTCTCGCTGCCCGCCCCAAATCCGTTCCGCGACGTCGCAGTGTTCGAGCTGGCAATGGCCCGCCCCGGTGCGGCGCGGATCGACGTGTTCGCCGTGGACGGGCGCCGCGTGCGCACGCTGGCGAACCGCACTTACGAGCCGGGCGTGTACCGCGTTCAGTGGGATGGACTCGACGACCGGGGCCAGACGCTGGGCGCCGGCATGTTCTTCATTCGTGCCATCGCCGACCGCCAGCAGTTCACTCGCCGCGTATCGCTCATCCGCTGATCGCGGCGGTCAGCGCCGCCGCAATATCACCGAGTCGCCTTCGCCGAGCCCGAGTCGGTCGCTGGCCGCGCCGCCCACCTGCGCGATCTCCAGCCGGCCGCTCGAGCCCAGGATGGCGACCACGGTCCCCACGGGCGCGTCGCCGTAGGAGCGCGACAAGCCCTCGATGTGGCGGTCCAGCACCGAGATCTCGAAGTCCCGGTCGTCTGCGGTGATTCCCCAGGCTTCGGCGATGCACGACGCGGTGAGGTTGGTGAGCGCGTTGCCGAATCGGTCGACGAACACGACGTGGCCCACGAGCGCGTCCTCGCGACGCTCGGGCAGCGCGAACGGCAGCCGCACGGGGTCCGTGACGCGCGGACCCAGCTTCGCGATCGCCTCGCCACGCGCGAGCGCCGCCGCCACGGGGGCGAACACATCGCGGCCGTGGAACGTGCGGCTAACAGGTTGGCGGAACAGCTTCTCGTTCGTGAGCGCGTGCGCTTTCGCCTCCGGTGCCGCGAGCGCCCACTCGAGCAGACCGTTGTCGGGGCCTACGAATGCCTGGCCGCGCGCCGCCACGGCGAGTGCGCGTCGGTCCGTGCCGACGCCGGGATCCACCACCGCCAGATGCACCGTTCCAGGCGGGAAGTCCGGCGCGGCGGCCTCGAGGATGAACGCGCCGCGATTCACGTGGCCGGGTGGTACCGAGTGCGTGAGGTCCACCACGTACGAGTCGGGCGCTCGCTCATGCAGTACGCCGTGTACGACGCCCACGAACCAGTCGGCGCTCCCGAAATCGGAGAGGAACGTGATGATGCGGCGAGCCATGCGGTGAGCATAGCGCTCGAGCGGCTCAGCGCGAGGTGGCATCGTCAGGCGCTCGATCCGAGCACGGCCCAGCCACTGATCTGGGGTGGCTCACCCGGTTGGGACGCCGCGCCCGCTCCGCTAGGATGCGCGGGCTCCAGTCTCCAGGGAATGGAGGGCGGCCGAGATGGAAGCACTCTGGATCCTGTTCTTCCTGTTCCTCGCGGGTCTGCTGCTGACATTTCCGTTCATCGTGTGGCACCGGCTCTCGATGCTTCGCCGCGAGGTCCTCCAGCTGCAGGAGCGACTGCGCCAGTGGGAGCATCAGGGCGCGCCGGCCACGCCACCGGTGCCCGCGCCCGCCACGATGTTCGTGAGGTCGTCGTCGGTGAGTCC
>JAHFBW010000147.1 GCA_023249845.1 Candidatus Eiseniibacteriota bacterium | reverse complement strand
CATGAACGGCCCCATCCCGTGCACCTGTACCACCGAGGCGGTCTTGGCCATCGCGTAGTGCCGCATGTCGGCGGGAAGGAGCACATAGCCGCCCGCGGGCAGGTCCTTCATGGCACTTTTATCGAACGTCTCGCCCATGCCGATCGAGAACGTCCCCGAGAGCACGGTCACGTGTTCGTCCGTGGGGTGCCAGTGCGGCGCGATTCGATAGCCCGCCGCCATCTTGAGGCGTACGACGTAGAGGCCCGCCTGGCTCGGGTCGCCGGAGATGAGCGCGAACGACGAACCCTTCTGCTCGAACACGGGAGGCGGAGGGCCCCACTTCAAGTCGGCCGCGTTCACGAGCACGTGTGACGAAGCCATGTTGGCGGCGTGCGGGGTGGCTTCCTGGGCAATCGGCGTGCCCACCATCGTCACGAGGGCAACGGCTCCCCAACCAAGGATCTTGCGCATCGGGCATCTCCTCCTTTGGTCTCCGCGCCCGCTCCGCGCGGGCGACGCGGGGGAGGTTAGCACTTGGCGCTCGTGCCGGGGTGGCGGTTTTCTATCGCCCGAGCGTTCCGCCTGCGCGCGCGCGCTGTGCATGCAAGTGATGCACGCTGTCGTCCAGGATGGGCAGTGTCTCGGCCGTGAGATCCGTGCCCACGACCCGGCGCATGCCTTCGGGCACGTCCGCCATCCCGGTTTCGGGCGAACCCACGAGGCCGACGTGGACGTGGCCCTCCATGACGCATACGCAGGTCCCGCTCGCATGGCGCAGCACGGCGAACGCCGTGCCCATCGCCCGCACGTTCACCTCGGCGGTCGCCACGTCCAGCACAGCCCCTCGGAACGAGCCGCCGGTGGTGAAGTAGGCGTCGCCACTCTCGACGTGCGCGTTCATGGCGCGCGACCACAGCCGATTGGAAGCGGCGGACAACGAGACGTCCGTATTCGGCGCGAGCGCCACCGCCGCGACGCCGGGGGCCACGAGGTCCAGAGTCATCGCCCCCTCCACGCGCACGCGACCGCCGCGGCGGAGCGCCCGCGCCAACTCAACTGTCTGAGCGGGCGTGAACGCTCGCTCGGCCACCCACACGCGGCCCTCGCCGTTCGCCGCCAGGACGCGCCAGTCCGGGCCGCGATTCGCCTGGGTGGCGAGCGCCAGCAGCACGCCGGCCGCGAACGGAACCAGCACCCCGGGCCGCGCGAACCACGGTCTCGGCGCGAGCCCGTGCCGCCGCAGGATGCGGGCCGAGACGAACTCATGCCGCAGCCGTGCGCGGAACGCGTCGTCGGGACGCTCGCGCGCCAGCGCTCGAACAGCGTCGCGGGCGGCGCTTTCGCCGGGCTTGCGCGACTCGTCCATTGGGCTCACAGGCGTCCCCTCAACGCTCGTTCGAGCGCGGCGAGCGCGCGCGAGTAACGCTTGCGTGCGGCGTCGTGCGCGATGTGCAGCACGTCGGCCACCTCGCGGTGGTCGAGCCCCTGGAAATCGTGGAGCACGATGGCCTCACGAAGCGGGTCCGGCAATGTGAGCAACGCTTCCTGCACGAGCCGCTCGCGCTCGGCGCGGATCGTGTCCTGTTCGGGATCGTTGCGCCCCGAGGAGAGCGTGGCCGCGGTGACTGGATCGTTAACGTCGGCCGCGCGACGACTCGTGCGATAGGCTGCCGAGCGCCACAGGTCACGACATACGTTGGTGGTGATGGTCACGAGCCACGGCACGGGGTCCCGCGCCGGGTCGAGCCGATCGGCTGCGCGATGCACCTTGAGGAACACCTCCGAGGCCGCGTCCTCCGCCAGAGTCCGGTTGCCGAGCAGTCGCGACGCCAGCCCGAAGACGAGGTCCAAATACTCGTCGTAGAACGACCCCAGCGCCTCGGGGTCCCGGGCGCGAACCCGCTCGAGGAGCACGCGGTCGGGGCCGGCCGCGGCGCGCGGCGGGGCCACTGACTCAGGTACGGACGGGCCCGGTGGGTGTGATGGGGAATCGGAGGTCGGCACGAGCGGGGTTCCCGGGACCGTACGCCGCGCGGGCGGCTCTCACCCGGCGGGACGGGCCAGTATGCACGGCCCTCGCGTCGGGTGCGACTGAACCCGGTTCCCCTAGGCCGCTTGCTGGTTCGACGGGGTCACGTCGAGCGTGGCATGGACTTCGGGCGCGATCGGCAGGCGGATCCAGAACGTGGAGCCCTCGCCGGCGCGGCTGTTCACCCCGACGTGCCCGCCATGCAGCTCGGTGATGCGCTTGACCAAGTGCAGGCCGATGCCCAAGCCGCCGCGACCGTCGTCGTCCTCGGGCACGTTCTGACCGAACAGCTCGAAGATGTGCGTCGCCGTGTCCGGCGGGATGCCCGGGCCCTGGTCACTCACCTCGACGCGCACGTAGACGCCGTCCAGGTGCGAACGCAGCACGACGGGCGCCTCGCGCGGACTGAACTTGATCGCGTTCACGATCAGGTTCACGAGCACCTGCCGGATCTTCACCTCGTCCACTGACAGCAGCGGCAGGTGTTCGGTGAGCTCCGCGCGCACGGAGACGCCGTACTTCGTGGCCGTTCCACGCGTCGTCTCCACGGCGCCCCGGACGACCTCGCTGATGTCCAGGCGGCGCGGCTTCATGGCGAGTTTGCCGCTCTCCAGCCGCGACAGGTCGAGGATGTCCTCGATCAGAGACAGCAGCCGCTGCGCCTCGACGCGCAGCCGGCCGACGAACTCGCGCGACTGGTCCTTCGACAGACGGCCCTCGTGGTCGTCGAGCAGCTCTGCGTACGCGATGACGCTCGTGAGCGGTGTCTTCAGCTCGTGGCTGGCGGTGCCGAGGAACACGTCCTTCATGCGATTCAAGTCGATGAGCTTCTCGTTGTCTGCCTCGAGTTCGCGGGCGCGCCGGCCCATACGCTCCATGACCTCGGCGCGATCGATCACCGCCGCGATGTGCTCGGCGAACACACGCAGCACCTCCAGGTGATGCTCGCCGAACGGTTCGGTGTGATTGATGCGGTTCACGTTCAGCACCCCGACCACGCGCTCGCCGATCGCCAGCGGCAGCGATAGCGCTGAGGTGATGCGGCGGTTGTCCTTGTAGTGCTTTCCGATCTCGCCGGACGGCGCCTTCTCGCCCAGCGACAACGCTTCACGCCGGAGCGCGACCCAGCCGGCGATGCCTTCGCCGATCTTCTTGCGCGCGCCGCGCGAGAACTCGGCCTCGAGCCCGTACGACGCGCGGGTCACGAGGTCACCGTTCTCGGGTTCCAGGATCATGATGCTCGCCTGCTGAGCCTTGAGCGTGCTCACCACACGGCGCACGATGATCTCGAGGATGACGTCGCTGCGAAGCTGCAGCTGAAGCGTGGTGCTGACCTGGAACAGCGCACTCAGCTCGTTCAGCCGCACGCTCGCGTCCTGGCGGTCGTTCTCCTCCCGCGACAGCGCCTTCACCGCGCGATGGAGCTCCCGTTGCTGCAGCACGGTGTAAAGGCAGAACAGGATCACGAGACCGGCCAGCGCCACCGTGACCATGTAGGGGTTGTCGATGCCCACGGGCAGGTCCGTGGGACCCGCAAGGCCGAGAACACGAGCGTAGAGCGCGGGCACGACCGTGGTGAGTGCCAGCAACAGCGCGAACGCGGCAGCCCACAGCATCCAGCCTGCCCGCTGCAGATGATTCCAACGGATCTCGGTGCGCGTGGACATTCCCTTCCCGCTTCCCGTCATGGATGGGGGAAACCGATTAGCCGGGGGCAACCCTCGTCTCGGCCTGTCATCGGCCGCTTCCGCCGCCGGATTGAGGGCGGAACCTCACTCGCGTCCGTCTGCCCCCCTGGCACGGCACTCGCGGGAACCCATTGCTCCGGGCTAGATTGCGCCCCGTGAACACCGCCTTCGTGCGCTCTCGCTGGTCCGCCCCGCTTCTCGTGGCCGTCGCCATGGTGGCGCTCTACGCCGGTGCCCTGGGGACCGGGTTCGTGAACGACGACTACCTGTTCCTGGAGCAGGTGCGCCGTCACGGCCTGCTGGGCGCCGTCCTGCACCCGGCGGGCGTCGGCAACTACTTCCGCCCCGTTTCTCGGGAGCTGTGGTTCACGCTGGTGGCACCGTTCTCGTGGGGCGAACCCCTCGTGTTCCACTTGGTACAGATGCTCGTGTTCCTCGCGGCACTGGTGCTGCTCGCGGACCTGCTTCGCGCGCTCATGCCGCGGCGCGACCCCGGACTCTCGCCCCCCGTGTTGGCCGGGGTGCTTTGGTTCGCGCTAGCGCCGTTTCAGCGCGTGAACCTCGCCTGGGTGTCGTGCTCGCAGGACGTTCTCGCGCTGACCGGCGCGCTGGGGTCCATAGCACTCTTCCGGAGAGGTCGCGCCGGGCTGGCAATCGCTGCGTACGCGGCGGCCACGCTCGCCAAGGAGTCCGCGCTGCCTCTGCCCGCGCTGCTGTTCCTGTGGAGCTGGCGCATCGAGCGCGAATCCGCACGCCGCGCCTTGGCACGCACGCTGCCGTTCGCGCTCGCCGCGCTGCCCTGGGCGGTGGGCGAGTTCCTGCTCCGTCAGCAATCCACGGCGACGAACGCGCTCGTGTGGGGTGGGGCATCGTTCGCGGCGGCGTTCCTCCACCTGCTCCAGTCGCTCGCGGGCGTCGAGCATGCCGCGGGCTGGTTCCACTCCGGGTCGGCCGCGCGGCCGTCGCTCGAGGCGTTCGCACTGCTGACGTTGGCCGCGGTGGCGCTCAAAGACCGAGCAACGCCTGCCGAGCCGGGCGAGTGGTTCGCACCGACGCGCGACACGCTTGGCTTCGCGGTGGCGTGGTGCGCCGCGTTCACGCTGCCGGTGTGGCCGGTGGTGTACCTGTGGAGCGGCTACTACTACACGCTCGCCGCCGTGGGCGGCGCGGTGCTGGTGGCGTGCGCCGTCACCCGCATTGCGCGATGGAGCTGGATCGTGTTCGCCGGCGCGCTGCTGTGGTGGCATGCGGCCGGGGTCTCGCCTCGCGCGTTCGCGCTGCGCGCGGATGCGTGGACGGGCACGTCGCACGTGACATCGTTCTACATAGAGCGCGCCGCGGCGTTATCTCACGACATGCGCGCGTCGCTCGAACGCGTGGCTCCGAAGGTCGCAAGACAGACGCGCTTCTTCTTCGCCGCGCTGCCGTCCTGGGCGGGCTTCCAGATGGGCAACGGGCCGTCGGTGCGCCATCTCTATCACGATGATTCGCTGGAATCGCACTTCTATTCCACGTTCGGCGAGAACACCGCCGGTTGGTATCCGCTGCGATTCCTGTTCTGGAACGGCTTGGCCTTCGAACCGCTCTACGCGAACGAGCGCGATCCGTTGTTCCAGGTGGGCGGCGACCTGTTGCTGCTCGACCGGCCCGGAGGCGCGATGTGGGCGTTCCGGCGCGGGCTCGAGGAGGGCGGCGAACGGCTCGACCACTGGTACGGGTTGGGCTGGGCGGCGCTATGGAGTGGCCGGCGCGAGCTGGCGGAGCGCGCCTGGCGCGAATGGGGCGCGCGTGACGACAGTGCCGCGCGCGTGCTGTGGCTCCGCAAGGCCAAGGGCTCGC
This sequence comes from Candidatus Eiseniibacteriota bacterium, assembly GCA_023249845.1. Lineage (GTDB taxonomy): Bacteria > Eisenbacteria > RBG-16-71-46 > RBG-16-71-46 > RBG-16-71-46 > JAIOPA01. The sequence continues at coordinate 2,637 of JAHFBW010000147.1, read as the reverse complement.
TGGAAGACGGCGATACGCTCACCGCGCGGCGTCAGCTGATCGAATCCGTGCGCTCCGGGATCGGCCATCCCGAGGCTCACGCCATGCTGGGCCTGCTGCTCGAGCACGTGAACGCGAAGTACGCGCTGCTCGAGACGAAGATCGCGGCGGAACTCAAACCCACCGACTGGCTCGCGCGACGCGACCTGGTCCAAGGACTGGTCGGAGCGAGGCTCGACGAGCCGGCGGCAGCACACCTCGAGAAGCTCAAGCGGATCCTGCCGGACTGGCGCGTGGACAGCGTGGTGGTGCGGCTCGACGAACGACTGCGCGCGCGACGGCCAACGCCCAACGGCGTCGCGGAGTTCGGCCCCGGAGGGCTGCGATGAAACCCGGACGTGTGGAGATCACCCGATTCGAGAGCGCCGTGCTCAAAGGCAACCCGCTCGGCGACCCGCATGTGCGGCGCGTGCCCGTGTACCTGCCGCCGTCGTATGACACCGAGCGCTCGCGCCGCTACCCCGTGGTGTTCGTGCTCACCGGCTTCTCTGGCCGCGGCCGCATGCTGTTGAACGACAACCCCTGGAGTCCGTCGCTGGACGATCGCATGGATGCGTTGATCGCGAACGGCTCGCCGGAGCTCATCCTCGTCATGCCGGATGCGTTCACGCGCCTCGGGGGCTCGCAGTACATGGACTCGGCGGCCACCGGCCGCTACGAGACCCACGTCGTCGAGGAACTCGTGCCGTGGGTGGATCGCACCTATCGCACGCTCGCGACACGTGAGCACCGTGGCGTCGCGGGCAAGTCGTCCGGTGGATTCGGTGCGCTGCGCCTGGGGATGCGCCACCCGCGCGTGTTTGGCGCCTTGGCCTGCCACAGCGGCGACATGCTGTTCGAGTACTGCTACCGCCCCGACTTCCCGAAGGCCTGCTCGGTGCTCCAGGCCGCGGGTGGCGTGCGCCGCTTCCTCGAAGCGTTCGAGACCAGGCCGCAGAAGGGCAAGGACGACTTCCTCGCGCTCAACATCGTCGCCATGGCGGCGTGCTATTCGCCGGAGGCGGGCGTCGAGATGGGTGTGGGCCTGCCGTTCGATCTCGCGACGGGTCTGCCGCGGACCGAGGTCTGGGAACGTTGGCTCGCGCACGACCCGCTTACACTGCTGTCCGCGCACGCCGATGCGCTGCGCGCACTCCGGCTGCTGTGGATCGACTGCGGCACGCGGGACGAGTATCACCTGCACCATGGCGCTCGCGCGTTCGCGGCGGGCCTTCGACGCCTCGACATCCCGCACCATCACGAGGAATTCGACGACGGGCACATGAACGTGCCCTACCGCTACGACCAGAGCCTGCCGGCCCTGGCGCGCGCGCTGGCGGGATGAGCGAAAGCGTCACGCCGCTTCGCGTGACGTCGCTCGCGCGACGCTTCGGCCGCGTCCAGGCGGTGGCCGACGTGTCGCTTGGCGTGGCGCCCGGCGAGATCGTGGGATTCCTGGGTGCGAACGGCGCGGGCAAGACCACGACGCTTCGCTGTGTGGCCGGTCTGCTCGCCCCTGATGCCGGGCGCATCACTGTGGCCGGCGCCGATTTGGCGCGCGAACCGCGCGTGGCGAAGGCGCGACTGGGCCTGGTCGCGGACCGGCCGTTCCTCTACGACACGCTCTCGGCGCGCGAGTTCCTCGCGTTCGTGGCCGCGCTCTACGACCTCCCGGCTGCCGCGGCCGAACGCCGGGCCGAGGGGCTGCTCGAACGATTCGGTCTCGCTGCGGACGCCGGCCGGTTGCTCGAGGGCTATTCGCTCGGCATGCGCCAGAAGACAGCGATCGCCGCGGCGATGCTCCACTCGCCGCCGCTCCTGCTCCTCGACGAACCCTTGAATGGGCTCGATCCGCTCTCGGCGCGCACGTTGAAGGAGCTGTTGCGCGAGCACGCCGCGGCGGGCGGCGGCGTGCTCGTGAGCACGCATCTCCTGGACGTGGCCGAGCGGCTCTGCGACCGGGTCGTCATCCTGCGCGCGGGCCGGGTGCTGGCCGAGGGCACGCTCGAAGCACTCCGAGGCGGGCGCACGGATCGCTCGCTCGAGGACGTGTTCCTGGAGCTGGGTACGCCGGACGGCCGCGCGTGAACACGCGGATGCTGCTGCGCACGGGCTGGCGCGTGGCGTGCCGGTCGGTGTGGAGCGCGGGCCGTCCGCGCCGCGGATCGCTCCCGGTGCTGCTGGTCATGCTCATGGCCGGCGCGTTCGCCGTGGGCTTCGGTGCGCTGTTCGCGCAGGTGCAGGAACTGCATCCGCCGCGCGAGGTCCCCGTGCGGCTCCTGGGCTGGGCGTTCACGCTCGCCGTGCTCATGCTGGCGCTCGGCGACCTGCACGCCGTGGTCTCGGCCGCGATCACGTCCCCCGACCTGGACCGCCTGCGAACCGCGCCGCTCTCCACGACGCAACTCCTGCTCGTGAAGCTCGTGGAGTCGCTACCGCGCACGCTTCCGCCGGTGATCGCCATCGCGCTCCCGGCCGCACTCGCGCACGGCCTCACGCACGGCGGCTTGGTCCTGGTACCGCTCGTGGTGGCGATGCTGCTGCTGTGGGCGCTGCCACTGGCGCTCGGCACCGTGCTCGCGCTGCCGATGCTGCGGCTGGCTCCGGTGCCTCGCCTGC
>JAHFBW010000146.1 GCA_023249845.1 Candidatus Eiseniibacteriota bacterium | reverse complement strand
ACCATCCGGCGTCGCGGAGCCCGGTCGCTCCTCGACGTGTCGTCCAGACACCGACTGCGTCGCGACCGGGCTCTGCTCCTTGTCTGGCGCGGCCTGGACGTATTCTCGCGACGCAGCTCATGAATAGTCCCTAGCGCTTGACCGCGATGATCTCGAGCACCATGGGCGTGATCTGGAATGCTCCCGGCGCTTGGCCTGACTCGCGGTAGGCTCGGCGCACCTGCTCCGCTTGTGACTCCGTGACGCGCCCAAGCTGGACGAGTCTCGTGAGACCCACGTCCACGAACGCGTCCGGCCACTGCCAGAAGAAGTCACCCGGCCGGACGGTCTCGACGAGCGGCCGCAGTTCGCGCACCTCGCAGCCGGCGGCTTCGAGCCAGCCCGGCAGCGAGAGCCCGATATCGGGCTCCCCGCCATGCGCGCGCCAGGACGCCATCACCTCGCGCACGAACGCCTCGAACTCCTGGCGCAGCGGGGCCGGCCGCCAGGTGCGGTAGTCCACGTATTCGTGGATCACCATGGTGCCCCCGGGCTTGAGCGTCGCGGACACCTTGTTCAAGAGCGCCTGTGGCCGGCGCACGAATGAGTACACCCATCTCGTCCAGACTCCGTCCACGCGTGCTGCCGGAAGGTCGTGCTCGTCGAGGTCGCGTTCGTGCCATTCCACGTGATGCACGGCGCGAGCCTTCGCGGCGGCGGCCGCGGCATCGAGGAACCGCCTCGAGACATCCACTCCGATCACGCGCCCACGCGGCCCGGTGATCGCGGCGAGATCCAGCGAGGCCCAACCGGGGCCGCAGCCCACGTCGAGCAGCGTCTGCCCGACCGTGAAGCCCGCTCGGCGCCACGCATCCGTGGCCCGCGGTCTCCAGATCGCGTTCTGAAGCCCGAGGCGCTGGATCTCCTCGTCGTGCGTACCGAGCACGTATTCCTGTTCCTTCTCCATGCTCCCTCCGTCGGAGGTCCGCACTATGCCAAAACGGGTCGGTCGACGCCGGACGCCATCGGAACCCGCATCGAGCCTCGTGACGCGGGTTGAGCGCACGGGCATGATGCGCGCCTCGTGGAGCCCGTGACCGGAGGGCCCGGGCCCGGGGCCCTGGGCCCGTGAGATCCCGTCCCATGCCCTCGTGGGGAGGCGTCATGACACTGCTGCCACCGACGTTCGCGCTGGACGAGTCCTCACGATCACTATCGCTCGACCCGCGTGACCCCGCGTTCGTCCAGGATCCCTATCCGGCGTATCGCAGGCTGCTCGAGCGCGCGCCGGTGTTCCATTGGCGCGAGTACGACCACTGGTGCTTCGCGCGGCACGACGATGTTGGCGCGCTGCTTCGCGACGCGCGCTTCGGCCGGCAGGTGCTGCACGTCATGAGCCGCGCCGAACTGGGCTGGCCGGAGCCACCGGCGCGCCTGACGCCGTTCACGGCCTATGAACGCCATTCACTGCTCGAGCTGGAGCCACCGGAACACACGAGGCTCCGTTCCCTCGTCAACCGTTCGTTTCTGATGCGCGTCACCGAGCGCCTTAGACCGCGACTCGAGTCGCTCGCGCACCGGCTCGTGGACGGGTTCGAGAGCCGCGGGGAGGTGGAGCTTCTCGACGCGTTCGCCACTCCGCTTCCACTGCTCGCGATCTGTGACGTCATGGGAATGCCCGAGCGGCGCTCGCGCGAACTGCTCGGTTGGTCGGACGACATCGTCGCGATGTACCAGGCGCGTCGCGACCCGGACCTGGAGCGCCGCGCGGCTGCCGCGTGCGAGGCGTTCGCGGCCTGCGTCCGCGAGCTGCTCGCCGAGCGTCGCGCGAGGCCCACGGACGATGTGCTCTCGGCGCTCGCGGAGAGCCAGGTCGCGGGGGAGCGGCTCACGGAGGCCGAGATCGTGTCCACCGCCATGCTGTTCCTGATCGCGGGTCACGAAGCGACGGTGCACGGCATCGGCAACGGCGTGAAAGCGCTGCTCGAGCGAGGTCTGGACCCCCGTGCCGCGCTCGTGGATCCCGAGCGCGCCGTCCGGCTCGCCGAGGAGCTGCTGCGTCTCGATACTTCGCTCCACCTGTTCACGCGCTACGTGCTCGTGGATACGGAGGTGGACGGCGTTCGCCTGGCGCGGGGCGATCGAGTCGGACTGCTGCTCGCCGCCGCGAACCACGATCCGTCGCGGTTCGAGTCGCCGCACGAACTCCGCCCCGACCGCTCACCGAATCCGCACGTGAGCTTCGGCGGCGGCATCCACTTCTGCGTCGGCGCGCCGCTCGCGCGCATGGAACTTCAGGTCGGGCTGCGCGTGCTGTTCGAGCGACTGCCGGGACTATCACTCGCCGCGCCGCCTCACTATCGCGACACCTATCACTTCCGGGGCCTCGAGGCGCTGCGACTGCGCTGGTGAGAGGACAGTGACCTAGCGGGAGGAGTCGGCGGACACCGAGTCACCCGTGGCGGTGGCGCGCGCCGAATCGGCGTCGAGCACACGCGACCGCCAGGCTGCAGCGATGCGAGTGGCGCTGTCCGGCGCGGCGCTCCGCGTCGCGAGGCTCTCGGGCCGCGCGCCCGCGTCATGCCTGGGCGGCAAGCGATCCAGCCTGAGCCCAGGCGATTCCGCGATCGTGGCGTCGCGTCCCGCTGGCCGGCCTGCATTCGCGAGCGCGGCAAGCCGCAGCGTCGTTCGCTTGACCGCCTGAGCCACCTGCAGCAGTTCCTCGCCCGGCGGATGCACCCAGCGAACGGCGAACAGGTTCCGCACGCTCTCGGTGACTCCAGGCTGGAGCCACGGTTGCCAACCGACGGGGCAGCCGAGCAGAGTGGCCGGGATCTCGTCCGAGACGTAGCCATCGTCGCCGTCCACGTTCACGAGCGCGCGTGGTCCGACCCAGACCTGGCGGGCATGACGTCCGCCGGGCCGCGGTCCCTGCGGGGGCGTCAGGTCGTAGTGCGCGAGTGCTCCGAGATAGCGGAAGCGCGCGTCCGACGTGGTGTCCCGCACGAAGCTCGCCCAGTGGCCTCGGCTGAACAGCAGCCCGGCCCACGTCTCGATGGCACGGAAATCTCGTGACACAAGTTGCGTGGTGTCGGCCCCAGCGCGCTTCACCGCGTGCGTGAACTCGAGCATCGCTCGCGCGTACTCCGGCTGGCCCGCGGCCATGAGCCGCGCCGCCTCCTGGGTCACGAACCCGGTCGTGTCCTCGAGCGCCAGCAGGAAGAAGCGGTTGTAGAGCCGCTGCAGCTCGAGCGAGGTCACGAACGTGCCGGCGTCGGGCTGCGAAGTCATGAACGAGGGCTCGAGCAGCACCCGGCGCCAGGCTTCGCGCGTGATCGTGCGTGCGACTCCCGGCGAGTCCAGCAGTTTTCGCTGCACACTCGGGTTCGCGAGCGACGCCTCCCACAGGCCGAGCCGGTAGCCGATCGAGTAACCCGACAGCATGCCCAGCACGTTCGTCAACACGCCCACGGGGCGCACGTAGTCGAGCGTCCGGCGCGTGAGCTCGTCGAACTGGCCCTTCGTGAGGGTGTTCGACGTGGAGTCCGGCACGACGATCCAGCAGCCCTCGCCCGAATGGCCGCGCAGCTTGAGCCGGCCGTAATGCGCGCCGCTGAACGCGCGGTCGTAGCGGCGGCCGAAGCCCGACGTGACGAAGCGCCGCTGGTCCACGTCGTACTCGGCGAACGGCTTGCCGAACGCCGTGAGCTCGACGACGTAATGGTAGTTCGTGTCCGACGGGGTGTCGCGGTAGGAGTAGACCTGGAGGTTGTCGAACACCTGGTCCATCGGCACCGGCACGGGATGCGGGACCTGGTCGCGGCCCACGAGAAAGCCGACGAGGCACAGTCCGAGGAACGCCAACAGGACGGTGCTCATCAAGGCTTTGCGCGCCACCTTCCAGGTGAATCGCATGGCCTTCTTCATGACAAGGGGGCGGATGCGGAGGCGATGGCGTCCCACGATGCCCGGGTATCGGCAGGTAACAGTCGAGGATTCAGTACCTTGCGGCTCGCGCGCTGTCCGTGCCCGGTATCCGATGCGACGACGCTTTGGGGCATGCCCCGCCAGCGACTAGGCTCGGCCGCGCCCCGGTCACGCCGCACGGTCGCCAGACCGGGAATGGAGGAACACCACCATGATGCGCATGCGGGTATCGCTCCTCGTCTTCCTGATGACGCTGTTCGCGCTTCCATGCCACGCCATGACCTGGACCATCGGGCCCGGCATCGGCTTCGATGTCTACAGCGCGTCGGGCGAGTCGTTCCTCGTCGTGGCCGCGCCTTCGGGGACGGACATCCTGTTCGGAGGTTTCCGGCCCGGCCTCCGGATCGGCGCCTGGGACGTCAACCTGCGCAACCAGGTATTCACCGATGTGAGCTTCATGTCCTACTCCGGATCGGGCCTCACGCTGCATGCATTCTCGGGCACGTTCAACTACGCATACGCGTTCAAGTCCGGCTCCTCGCCTTATCTCACAGCTGGGATCGGGTTCGCGAACTTCGGCGGTGACGGCAGTAGCGACACCGCCACGATGTTCGGCGTCGGCGTGGGAGGTCGGCACCGCTTGAGTCACGGTCACGGCGGGATTCGCATCGAGGCCCGCTACGATCGGGCTGACGCGCCGCAGTTCGTGGAACCCATCAACATCGTCGGAGTCCGGTTCGGATTCGATCTTGACCTCAATTGATCCACGGGTCGTCCCCCGCGCCGAGGCCAGCGGTTCCGCGCCAGGGGAGGATCTCGCGGCGTTCGTCCGCCCGAAACTGGTGACGGGAGCCGGGCCCGCCTAGTCTGCCGGTTCCCCGCGCCGCCCGTGCGCGGTCCAGGCCAGACGCCCGCATGGGCCTGGCCGACCGGTCCACAGGAGGTACTCCATGTTCCGCAAGATCGCGCTCACGTTGTTCGTGCTCATCGCCGTGGCGGCCGTCGCCATCTTCGCCATCGCCTCGACGCGGCCCGCGACATACCACGTCGAACGCAGCACGCTCACAGCGGCCAGCCCGTCCGCGGTGTACACGGTGCTGAACGACCTGCACCGGTTCCCGGAGTGGTCGCCGTGGCAGAAGCTGGATCCCGCGATGAAGATCACGCACGAGGGACCGGCGAGCGGCGTGGGCGCCAAGTACACCTGGGCCGGCAACAAGGACGTGGGCGAGGGACGCATGACCATCACGGAAAGCACGCCGGATCAGTCCGTAGTGGAGAAGCTCGAATTCCTGAAGCCGTGGGCGTCCACCTGCGACGTACACTTCACGATCATTCCAGACGGGGACGGCAGCAAGGTGACGTGGGCCATGGACGGGACGAACGACATGATGGCGAAGGTGATGTCGTTGTTCATGAGTATGGACTCGATGATTGGCAAGGATTTCGATGCCGGGCTCGCGAACCTGAAGAGGCTCACAGATTCCGCGGCTCCGGCGGCGGCGGACACCACCGCGTCGAAGTCCTCCTGACGTCGCTAACGCCCCCCGGCCGCGAAACGTGAGGCGGTGAGCTTCACGTCCGCCCGGGCCCAGGCGCGTTCGAAGCGCGCCTGGGCTTCGGCGGCCTCGGCCTTGCGACCCTGCGCCGCGAGCGCGTCGGCGAGGCCGCGCAGCGCCCATCCGTTCTCCGGGTGGTCGCGCAGATCGTCCCAGTACACCGTCTCCGCCTCGCGCGGGCGACCCGCGGCGAGCAGCACCGCACCGAGCGCCAGCCGCGGCGGGTAGTGCCACTCCTCGGGCTCGGTGTAGACGAGCGCGTCCTCGAAGCGCACGGCACGCTCGAGGTGGCGGATCGCGGTGTCGTGATCGCCGCGGGCCTCGGCAAGCTCGCCCGCCAGCGCCTCGGGGGCCACGGCGAGGATGTTCGCCGCGGAATTGGGAGAGAACAGCTGGTAGTCGAGACCGCCCGACGTGGCGAGCGTGCGCAACGAGTCCAGCTCGCGCGTGGCTTCGTCGCGGCGGCCGTTCGCGACCAGCGCCAGCCCGCGTGCGTAGTGCCAGATCGCGTTCAGGAACTTATCGGGTGAGCGCGGGTGACGCTCCGCGAGCATCTCGTCCCAACGGCCGAAGCGCGTGAGCGCGTACCACGGCACGACACGGAAGCCGGCGAGCAGCGGGATCGCGGCGAGCAACGAATCACTCACCTGCGACGCTACCTTCCGCGCCGAGGCCAGGGCGACGGCCGACTGCCCGTCCGCGCTGGCCGCGAACCAGATGAAGTGGACGTTGTGCGGGTAATAGGCCATCGGGTAGAGACCCTGGGCCCGACACTGCGTGATGTAGTCCTCATCGGCCGCCGCCGCCAGCTGGTTGCTGCGGATCGCGTCCGCGTAGCGGCCGAGGCGCTGATAGATGTGCGACGGCATGTGCACCATGTGGCCCGCTCCCGGCACCAGCGTCCGCAACCGGTCGGACGGACCTTCCGCGAAGTGCGCGTCGGGCGTGGACTCGAGCAAGTGGATGTAGAGGTGGATCGCCTGCGGGTGGTTCGGGGCCTTGGCGAGCACGGCCTCCAACCGCTCGCGGATGGCGAGCGTGCCCGAGTATGGACTGCCGTCGCGGCGCCAGTAGTTCCACGGCCGCAGGTCCATCATGGCTTCCGCCCAGATGACCTGCGCGTCGAGATCCGCGGGGTATCGCTTCGCAACCGTAGCCATGGCGCTGGCGAACGCCGAGTCGCACTCGACGCGCGTGGCCGCGTCCCCGCGGTAACGCTGGGCGAGCGCGTCGAGGTAGGCGCGCTCGCGCGGGGAGGCGCCCGCAAGGTGTTTCAGCGCCTCGGTGACCAGCTCCTTCGCGGACCGCTCGGCGGACGTGTCCATCGGTGCATTGATGTTCGGGCCAAGAACCCACGCCTGTCCCCAATAGGCCATCGCGCACTCGGGGTCGAGCCGGGCCGCCTCCTTGAACGAGCGCGCCGCCTCCGCGTGGTTGAAGCCGTAGGCGAGGTTTACGCCCTGGTCGATGAAGCGCTGCGCCTGCGGGTTCTTCGACGAGACCGGGAACCGGTGCTCACCGAGGTGCTGGAGCCGCGGCGCCATCGAGCCATCGGGCGCGGGCTGGTCCGCGTTTGCGCCGTGGCCGTAGTGCTGGTGCGTGCCGGACTGGGCGTTGGCAGGTGGCGCGAGCAGAAGGCTCGCGAGCAGCAGCGTCGTCTCGAGCGGCGTGCGCAGGGGATCTCGCATGGGAAGCCTCCAGGTGGACGGTTGCGCGGTACATACACCGCGCCGGGCGTGCCCGCAATTGAGAACGTCGTAGCGTTGAACGGACGCGGTGGGACGACTATCCTGTCCCGTCGCTCCTCCGCCGTTCGGGCTGCTCACGACGCCCGTGCCCGCAACTTCCTCCCGGGATCCGCCATGGGACGCATCTTCGAGACCCGCAAGGCCACGATGTTCGCGCGCTGGGACCGCATGTCCAAGATGTTCGCGCGCATCGGCAAGGAGATCACCATCGCGGTCAAGAAGGGCGGGCCGAACCCGGATTCGAACCCGGCCCTGCGCCGTGTCATCCAGAACGCACGCGCGGCGAACATGCCGAAGGACAAGGTCGAGAGCGCCATCAAGAAGGCGTCCGGCCACGACACCGCGGGCTACGAAGAGGTGCTGTACGAGGGCTACGGACCGCACGGCGTCGCGATCCTGGTCGAGTGCGCCACGGATAACATCGTGCGTACGGTGGCCAACATCCGCCACCACTTCATGAAGGGCGGCGGCAGCATGGGCAACTCGAACAGCGTCTCGTTCCAGTTCAAGCGCATGGGTGTGTTCCGGTTGAACCCGGCCGGCCTGGACGTCGAGACGCTCGAGCTGGACCTGATCGACGCCGGGCTCGAGGAGATGGGCGAGACGACGGGGGAGAAGGGCGAGGCGCAGGTCCTGCTGCGCTGTGGTCTGGCGGACTTTGGCCACGTCGCCAAGGCGCTCGAAGACCGCAAGGTCACGCCGCTCTCTTCGGAGCTGGAATACATCCCGCAGACGCCTGTGAGCCTGCCCGAGGCGAAGGCGACCGCCGTGTTGAAGCTGGTGGACCTGTTGGAACAGGACGAGGACGTCCAGAAGGTGTTCCACAACCTGGCCTAGCCACTTCGCCGCGGCGCCGCGAAGCTAGCGGGGACTATTCATGAGCTGCTGCTGCGAACACGCCCAGACCGCACCATCCGGCGTCGCGGAGCCCGGTCGCTCCTCGACGTGTCGTCCAGACACGACTGCGTCGCGACCGGGCTCTGCTC
>JAHFBW010000145.1 GCA_023249845.1 Candidatus Eiseniibacteriota bacterium | reverse complement strand
CTCTCGCTCGGTTCGTGGACCACGTTCGGCGGATCGCTCGGGCCGGGCGCCGCCGTGCCGATCGTGCGCCGAGCGTTCGAGCTGGGCTACAACCTGTTCGACACCGCCGACGTCTACCTGAAGGGCGTGGCCGAGACCGAACTGGGCGAGGCGCTGCGCGGCCTGCCGCGCGGCGAGATCGTGGTGGCCACCAAGTGCATGGGCCGCGTCGGCGACGGGCCAATGGGCCGTGGCCTGTCGCGCAAGCACATCTTCGACGCGATCGACGCGAGCCTCAAGCGGTTGAAGCTCGACTACGTGGACCTCTACCAATTCCACGCGCCCGACGCGGACGCGCCGATCGAGGAGTCCGTGTGCGCGTTCGAGGACCTCGTGCGCTCGGGAAAGGTGCGCTACGTCGGGTATTCCAACTTCGACGAGCAACCGAAGCTCGCCGCGGAAGTGATCGCGCTTCAGAAGCGCCACGGCTGGACCCCGATGATCTCGTCGCAGCCGCGCTACAACCTGGTCGAGCGCCACGTCGAGCAGGGGCACGCAGCGTTCTGCCGGAAGCACGGCATCGGCATGATCGTCTATTCGCCGCTCGCGCAAGGTGTGCTCACCAACAAGTACGCCGGTGGCGCGCGGCCGGAGGGGAGCCGGGCCACCGGCTCGTTCGCACACTTCCTCGACTCGCAGAAGGCGATCACTCCCGAGAACGTGGCCGCCGCGGAGCGGCTCGGCGTGTGGTGCAAAAAGCGCGGACTCGATCCGGCCGCGGTGGCGCTGGCATGGGTGCTACGGAACCCGGCCGTCTCCAGTGCCATCACTGGCGCCACGAGCGTGTCGCACGTGGAGCGGAACGTGAAAGCGCTCGAGGTGAAGCTCACCGCCGCCGAATGGCGCGCGGTCTCGGCGCTGGCCACGCCGAAGCCGGTCCGGAAGGCTTCACGCGCGGCGGCGAAGCAACGCCCGGCCGCGAAGCGAGCCACGGCTCGGCGCCGGGCGAAGTAGCGCGGTCAGGCGGCGGAGGCACCCTCGGCGGCGCGGCGGCCGCGCTCCAGATCCACCGTGCTCAAAAGCCACGCGCCGCCCAGGAACAGTGGCAGCAGCGTGAGCGTGGCGAGCTTGCCCCCGCCCGTCAGCTGCGTGACGAATGCGAACATGATCGGGCCCACGACGCCCGCGAGCTTCTCGCTCACCGAGTAGAAGCCGAACAGCTCACCGGTCCGCTCGCGCGGCACGAGCGACGCGAACATCGAGCGGGACAGCGCCTGCGTGCCGCCCTGGAACAGGGCCACGAGTGCCGCCAGCACCCAGAACTGCCACGCGAACTTGAGGAAGAACGCGAAGACGCTGATCCCGGTGTAGCCGGCGATTCCGACCATGACCGCGCCGCGAGGCCCGAGCGGCGCCGCGAGCCGCCCGAACAGGATCGAGGCGGGTGCGGCGAGGAGCTGCACCATGAGCAGCGCCCCCATCAGGTGCTTGTCGCTCAATCCTACCTCGACGCCGTAGATCGTGGCCATCTTGATGATGGTGCCGATCCCGTCGGAGTAGAGCCAGAACGCGATCAGGAATCGCAGCAGGTCCGGCTGCGAGCTCAAAGACGCGATCGTGCCGCGGAGCTGGCGGAACACCGCCCCGGCCAGCGCTCGCGCCGGCACGCCAGAGCGATCGGCCTCGGGCTCGGGCACGCCACGGAACAGCGGGATCGCGAACAGCAGCCACCACCCGGCGACGCTCGCGAATGCCACGCGCGTCGCGGTGGCGGCGTCCGGCAGGCCGAAGCGCTGCGGCATGGCGATGAGCGCCAGGTGCACGGCCAGCAGCAGCCCGCCGCCCAGGTAGCCCCACGCGAAGCCGCGCGCCGAGACGCGGTGCATCTCCTCGGCCGAGGCGACCGCCGGGAGCAGCGCGTCGTAGAGCACGTTGCCCGTGGCGAACGCCACGAACGCGAGGCCGAACGCCACGAGCAGGCCGCTCCAGCCGCCCGCGGGCGCGAGCGCCAGCGCCATCGTGCCGCCGCAGCCCAACAGCACGCACGCGAGCAGGATGGGCTTCCGGCGTCGGGTCTGGTCGGCGAGCGTGCCGACGAGCGGCGAGAGCAGCGCAGTGACTGCCAGTGCCGCGGCACTCGCGTAGCCCCAGAGCGCGGTGGCGTCGTGCGCCGGCATGTTGCGCGCCGCGGTACGCGCGAAGTAGACGGGCAGGATGGCCGAGACCACGCTCGTCGCGAACGCGGAGTTCGCCCAGTCGTACAGGCACCACGCCCGCTGGGCGCGGCGACGGCCGGAGGGGTCGAGCATGGCGGAGAGCACTACCAGATTCCTGGTGTATGGTGGGACACGATGCTGTGCGCTCGAGTGGACCACCCGTGGTGACGACGCGCCTCGCCGTGCCCGCCGACGCCCCGGCGCTGGCCGAAATGCACATGGAGACGCTGCCCGGGGACGTGAGCGACTTCACGCCGCTGGGCGCCCGCACGGTACGGCGCTTCTACGCCAACGCCATCGCTCGCGGCTCTGCCACGGTCTGCGTCGCCGCAGCGGCCGACGGAACGCTTCTCGGTTTCGTCATGATCACACGCGACATCTCGGCGCTGTTCCCGCGGTCGTTGCTCGCGGGTCCGGGGGACATCGCGCGCTTCGTGTTCGGCGCCAACCCGTTCGGCCTCGTGCGCGCGCTCGTCGCCAAGCTCACGTCGGGCACCGCAACCGTGGCCGCGGTGCCCGAGCTCGTCTACCTGGGCGTGAGCGTGAAGGCGCGAGGACAGGGTGTGGGCGCGGCGCTCATGGACGCGGCGCACGCGGAGTTCCGCCGCCAGGGCATCCCGCGCTATGAGCTGAACGTTCACGAGGGAAACGTCTCGGCCGTGAAGCTCTACTTCGCGAAGGGCCTCTCGGTGGCACGCCGCTACGAGAAGGGCGGCCACACGATGTACAACATGACGAAGGACCTGGAACCGGCGCCGCCCGGCTGACGGCGCTCAGCCGATCTGGCGCGCCGCCCAGGGTCCGATCGTGTTCACGAGCCAGCGCGGGAGCCGCCGCCACGTGTTCACCATGAGCGCGTAGCGCGGACTCTTGGGATCCATCTCGGGCGCGTGCTTCGCGCGCACGAGCCGGTACTCGTACGCGAGCGGCTGCGGCTCGAACCCGAAGTTCTTCTTGAACGACCAGCCGCCGCTTCCCACCGGGCTGCGCCCGAAGTCGAACAGCCGTGCGCCACGCGCGGCGGCGTGATTCATGAGCGACCAGTACATGAACGGGTGCACCTCGCCGTCGCGGCCCGCGCCGGAGCTTCCGGCGTAGTAGGGCAACACTTCGTCGCGGAAGTAGAAGTTGAGCAGCGACGCGACCCGCCGTCCGTCGCGCTCGACGAAGTAGAACTCGCAGTCCGCGCCAAACGCCGAGGCGAGGTCCGCGAAGTAGCGTCGCGCGTAAACGGGCGTGCCGTGGCGATGGACGCTCGCGGCGTAGAGTCGCCAGCAGGCGTCGGCGTCGGCCGGATCGCCGGCCTTCGTCACGAGACCGCGCTCGATCCCCTTTCGCACCTCGGCGCGCTGCTTGCGCGGGATGTCGAGCAGGTTCTGCTCGGCATCGGCGTGGATGGCGCGTCGGAACGTGGCATGGCTCTCGTGACGTTCCCAGTCGTCTCGTCGGGGCCGGAGATTCCGAAACTCCACGTGGTCCACGCCCAGGCGCTCGCCCAGCTCGACCGCGGCTTGTTCGAGCGCGGCGCGCGCCTCGGCGTCGGCGGCCGCGACGCCGCCGTAGACGCAGAACGGCGCCGAGATGAGCGCATCTCCGAACAGCAGACTCTTCTGGCGCGCGAGCGGCAACACGCCGCGGATCTCGCCGCCGGACTCGGCATAGAGGAAGTGCGGCGTGTGCCCGAACGTGCCGTCCAACACCCGCCGCCAGGCGGCGCGGTGGAAAAACGTGCCCTCGTCGGAGGCCAGCACGAAGCGGTCCCAGCGCGCGACGAGTTCGGCCGTGGCGTCGATCTCCAAGGGGCGGACGTTCACGACGGCGCATGGTGCGCGATGCGCGCGCGGGAAGCCAGCCGGCGCGCGCGTGCCGCACACCGTGTAGCGTCCCGCAACGCTGCATCGCGGCGAGCGCTCTGCTAACGTGCTCGGTCGTCACCACGCGGCTCCGACCCTGGGACCCCACGTTCATGAACCCGATGCGCAACCTGCTGCTCGCTGGCTCTAGGAATGCGTGGCTCCAGCGCCAGGCCACGCGGCGCAGATTCGTGAAGCTCGCGGTGCGGCGTTTCATGCCCGGCGAGACCGTGGACGAGGCGCTTGTTGCGGCAGCGGAGCAGAACAAGCTCGGCATCGGCGTGACGCTCACCCACTTGGGCGAGAACCTGAACGACCGCGCCGAGGCCGACCAGGTGCTGGCGCACTACCTGGCGACGCTCGCGCGCATCGGCCGCGACGGCGTGCGCGGCGAGGTGTCCATCAAGCCCACGCAGCTGGCCTACGACATCGACGTGGCGATGTGCACCGCGCATACGCGCACGCTCGCCGAGGCCGCGCGCGCGCACGGCAGCCGGCTGTGGATCGACATGGAGGGCACGGACTACACCGAGGGCACGTTGGCGCTCTACCGCGAGGTGCGCCGCACCCATTCGAACCTGGGGCTATGCCTGCAGGCGTACCTGCGCCGCACGCGCGCCGACTTGGAGTCACTGCTGCCGCTCGGGCCGGCGATCCGGGTCGTGAAGGGTGCCTACGCCGAGCCCCAAGACAAGGCGTTCCCCGACAAGCAAGAGGTGGACGAGAACTTCCACTGGATGGCGGAGCGCCTGTGGAGTCCGGAGGCGCGCGCTGCCGGCGCCTGGGCGACGCTCGGCACGCACGACCATGTCCTCATCGAACGGCTGGAAGCAACGGCCGCTCGCATGGGCGTGGCGCCCAGTGCCTACGAGTACGCCCTGCTCTACGGCATCGGCCGCGCTGAGCAGCTGCGGCTCGTCAAGGCGGGCCGCAACGTGCGCGTGCTCATCAGCTACGGCGCCCACTGGTTCCCGTGGTACATGCGCCGGCTCGCCGAGCGCCCCGCGAACCTGCTGTTCGTTGCGCGCAGCATGTTCGCGAACTGAGCGCCACGGTTCGGGGCACCGTTCGGGAACTCCGTGCATCCGGAGTCCTCAAGAGCGAGCTGCTCGAAATGAGAAGGGGCCCCTTTCGGGGCCCCGTCTTCGTTTCACCCTTCGCCTCGCGACCGCTTGAGTCCACGACGCTCGCACGTGGTCCCATCACCACCGCGGCGGCTTGGCGAAGCCAAGGTCGCCGTCGCGCTCGCGCAGCCGGTCGAACCGGTCGTTGCGGAACGGGATGATGCCGAGGGCCCGGAGGCCCGAGGCGTACTCGTACCGGAAGATCAGTCGGTCCACCGCCACGCGCTCTGGCGTGAACTGCACCTGACGCACGTGGTCCTGCCGGCGCTCACCCCAGCCGGTGCCGGGGAACGAGCCGCCCGACTCCTTCTCGCCACGCGCAAGGTTGTCCTGCGCGTCCGGGGCGATGGCCTTGGCGCGCGACTCAGGCGCCGCCGGGCTCGGCACGGCCTCGTCGAGCGACTCCTGGGCTCGAGGCGTATCCGAGCGTGAGTCCCTGGGGCTGGATGGGGGCAGCGCGGACGAAGGGCCGCTGTCGCGGTAGCCGCTCTTCACGCGACCCCAGTTGTTCTCACTCCTCTGCCACCACGGCTGCTGCTCGCGGAACGACAGCACGCGGATCCAGCCCATGTCGGAGTTGGCTTGGCCCGTGCGCTCGGCATAGCTCCGCCGCTCGTCCACGAACACGAACCGGCGGATCTCGTCGAGCGATGTGCGCCAGCCCCGAATGGTGGCCTGCTCCCAGGGGCCGAGCACGTACATGGGCTCGCTCGACTGGAGATGGCTCAGCTCGCCGTTCACCGCGTTCAACCCATCCACCGCAAGCAGCACGGCGACGCGGTTGCCGGTGTTGTTGCGCAGCACCAGCGAGTAGTTGCGGCCCGCGAACGCCTGCACGTAGCGGCGATCGTCACGGCCGGGCGCCCAGTAGAGCGGCGAACCCTCGCCGTCCACGCGGATCTGAACGTCCACGAGGCGGCCATCGGCCCAGGTGTCGGGCTCACGCCACACGGTGGCGCGGCGAATCGGCTGCGGCTCTTCCCACGCGTGGACGGAGGGAGCGGCGAGCGTGGCCAGCGCGAGCAACGGCAGCGCGCGGGTGAGCGTGAGGAGCGAAGCTGAGATCGGCTTGGCCCGGCGGGCGTTCACGCCGACGATCGGGTGCGACGTGGCTGCGAGCAACATGGTGTTCTCCTTTCGGACTCGCCAGGGTTCCTGCTGAGCGGTCACGCATGAAGTACGCCATGTTCTCGTGTCTATTCCGGGGCTCGATCGCAGCGGTTCCCGGCCACATTCCAAGGGATTGCGGGTGGGGCAGATCCCCCATGCCGTGGCCGGGCGGACACCGGTGCGGCGGGTCGACGACACCCGCGTCAGCGCCAGAGGCGTGGCGCTTTCACACCCCCATGATGCGGTAGCCGGCGTCCACGTAGAGCACTTCGCCGGTGACGCCGCTCGACATGTCGGTGAGCAGGAACAGCGCCGCCGCACCCACCTCCTCCGGGGTGATGTTGCGCTTCAAGGCGGCGCGCTCGGCGTGGTCCTTGTGCATACCGACGAACCCCTTGATCCCGCGCGCGGCGAGCGTGCTCACCGGTCCCGCGCTCACGGCGTTCACCCGGATCCGCTTTGGGCCCAGCTCGTACGCCATCTGGCGCGTGGCCTGCTCGAGCACCGCCTTGGCACTGCCCATCACGTTGTAGCTCGGCACAGCGCGCTCCGCCGCGAGATAGGTGAGCGACACGATCGCGGCCCCGTTCTTCTCGAGCAGCGGCAGCACGCGGTTCGCGACGTTGATGAGCGAATAGGCGCTCACCTCGAGTGCGATGCGAAAGCCCTCGCGCGACGTGGCCACGAACGAGCCCTCGAGGTCCTCCTTGTTCGCGAACGCGACGCCGTGTACCAGCATCTCGATGGCGCCCCAGCGCTGGCCCAGCTCGCGCGCCACGCTGTCGATCTGCGCGTCATCGGTGACGTCGCACGGCAGCACGAGCGTGCCGGGAAGCGTGGCGGCCAGCTCCTCGACGCCCTTCTGCAGCCGCTCGCCGGCGTAAGTCAGGCACAGCGTCGCGCCGGCCGCGTGCAGCTGCTTCGCGATCGCCCACGCCAGGCTGCGGTGGTTCGCTACGCCCAGCACGAGCGCGCGTCTGCCGGAAAGGTCGAGAGTGAACATGGCCGGGACTCCTCTGCGAGCGTCAGGCGCTCTTCTGTTTCTGCCACACGCGGATGGGCAGGATGATCACCTGGATACCGGCGAACTGCAGCCGGCGCTGGATGCTGAACGCCGTCTCGTGGTGGAGCGTGCGAGTGAACACGGTCTCGCGCTGGAACACGAGCTGGCCCGCGAACACGATGGAGCGGCGGAACTCCTTCTGCAGATCGTGGCAGATCTGCTCCAGCTCCTCGATCAGATCGGTGCCGAGCGTAAAGCGGTACTCGGCGTAGTACCCCATCTTCTGCGCCAGCTCCACGTACCGTTCGAGGTCACCCTGTACCTTCTGCTCCAGCGCGACCACGCTCTCGGTGCCCTTGAACTGGCCGGAGTCGACGAGTCCAACGGACACAAACACCAGGTTCTTGAAGTGACGGGGGAACATGCGCTGCACCGTGAGCAGCGTGTGGATCCCGAGCCCGGCATAGGCCTCGACGAGCACCACGGCGGTTGGGCCATCCGGAGCCAGTTCGGGCGCGGAATCGCGATCCGGCATCGGCAGGTCCGTGAGTACGTCGTCGAGGCTCTTCAGGACGCCGCGCACGCGCACGTAGTGCGCGCGCACCGCCATGCACAGCAGGATGAACGCTCCGGTCACCGCCAACGTGACCCAGCCGCCCTGCGTGAACTTGATGACGGACGTCACCACGAGGATGCCGCCCGTCACCGCGGTGCCGAGCCCGGCGAGCAGGAAGCGCCGCCGCCAGTGCGCCTCCGTGCGCCGAACTTCCCACCAGTGGCGCACCATGCCGAGCTGGGAGAGCGTGAACGTCAGGAACACGTTGATGGAGTACATGACGATGAGCAGCTTGAGCGCACCTCCTGTGTAGATGAGCGTGGCGACGGCCGCGCAGCCCATGGTGACGATGCCGTTCTGTG
>JAHFBW010000144.1 GCA_023249845.1 Candidatus Eiseniibacteriota bacterium | reverse complement strand
GCGCCGTCCGAGCTCGCCCTTGGCGAGCGCCGTCTGCTGCGCCTCGGCGAGCCGATCGGTGAAGCGGACAAGATCGGGTGCATCCATGAAGCGTCACCTCACGACATGAAAGCCGTCACCGGCCTTCGGGACCTCGATCCACTGTTCTGTTGACTCCAAGACCCGGCCCGCGACGGGCCCGCTCCGCACCGCGTCCGCGAAGCGCCGGAGCGACACGTCGTCGCCCACCGCCTCGGCCTCAACGCTCCCGTCGGACTGATTGCGCACCCAGCCGGTGACATCCAGGTCGCGAGCGATCCGCACGACATAGGCCCTGAATCCGACCCCTTGGACCCACCCGCGAACCACGACACGCACCGCCCGCATGGGGCGAGCATCGCTGTGCGGCCCCCGCCAGGCAAGCCCCCGGGCCGGAAGGAGAACGGCCGGGGGGGCGAATCGCGCCCTCCGGCCGCCGCAAGGATGGTCGGGGCGAGAGGATTTGAACCTCCGACCCCCTGGTCCCGAACCAGGTGCTCTACCAGGCTGAGCCACGCCCCGACAGGAATTCGATCGGCAGCCCGCGAGGGGGCTGCGAAACGCGGCACCCTAGCATAGCGAAGTCGTGCCGCCAAGATTGCCGTGAATGCGTGCGCGTTCGCGCGACCGAGTCGCGGACGCGTCCTGGCCGCGACGCCCGGCTCACGGCGTGAGGCCCCACTCCTGGAGGTCTGCGCGTGCGCCGTGATCGGTGAGTTCGAGCTGGAGCGGCGTCACTGAGACATGGCCGGCATGCACGGAGTGGAAGTCCGTGCCTTCGTCCGGCCGCCACACGGGGTCCTCGCCGCCGATCCAGAAGTAGTCCTGCCCGCGCGGATCCACCTTGCGCACGAGCGTGTCCTCGTAGACGCGCGTGCCGAGCCGGGTGACTTTCACGCCCTTGATCTTCTTCGGCGGCAGGAACGGGATGTTGATATTGAGTAGCATGCGCCGCGTGAGTCCGCGCTCGAGGACCTGCCGCACGAGCCGGCCGACGATGTCGGCGGAGTCGGTGAAGTCGGTGGGCTGCCGCGTAACGAGCGACGCCGCGATGCCGGGAACGCCCTGCAGCACGGCCTCGATCGCGGCCGCCACAGTGCCGGAGTAGAACACGTCCTCCCCCATGTTCGGCCCGTGATTGATGCCCGAGACGACCAGGTCGGGCGGCTCGCCGAGCTGGCCGTGGAAGGCCACGAGCACGCAGTCGGTGGGCGTACCGTCCACGCTGTAGGCGTCTTCGCCCACCGTGTGGATGCGGAGCGGCCGATGCAATGTGAGCGAGTGCGACGTGGCGCTCTGGTTCCGGTCCGGTGCGATCGTGATGACGCGGCCGAATGGCGACAGCACCCGGCGGAGCTGAGTAAGCGCGAGCGAGGAGACGCCGTCGTCGTTCGTGAGCAGGATGCGCATCAGGATTCCTTCGGCTGGGGCCTCGGCTCGAACGTGAGCCGAAGCATCATGCCCACGATGCGCGGCACGTCGCGCGTCGGGCTCAGGTGGCTGACCTCGTCTCCGTAGACGGTCGGGATGTCGACGTGGGCGACACGGAAGCCGAGCCGTGACGCGCGTACGGCCATCTCCGTCTCGACCTCGTAGCGGCTCGCACGAACGGGTGTTCGGAGCAGCACCTCCCGCCGGTAGAGCCGGTAGCCGCACTGGCTGTCCGAGATGGGCTGGCCAGCGATTGCGGTGCACCACGCGGAGGAGAAACGGTTCGCGAACCGCCGCGCGGGCGGCATCTCGGGCGTGATCTCACGCCTTCCGAGCACCAGGTCCGCCCCGGCCTCGGCCGCGGCAACGAACGCGGGCAGGCACTCCGGTGGATGCTGCCCGTCGGCGTCGAGCGTCACGACGGCCTCGAAATCGCGCAACCGCTCGAACCCTGCGAGAAGTGCGTGCCCCTTGCCGCGGTTGGCCGCGAACGAATGGACGTCGGCGCCGAATTGTCGCGCCACGAGAGCCGTCGCGTCGCGCGAGCCGTCGTCCACGACCAGCACGTGCGGCCGCGACGGCAGCGCGGCCAGTCGAAGCAGGACCTCGCCCAGGTGCGCCGCGGCCTGGTAGGCCGGAACCAACGCAGCGATGTTCAACGGGGTCATCGCGGCGGCTCCCTGCGAGCGTCCGGAGTCCCTACGGAATCCTGGCGGAAGGAATGGTCGGGGCGACTGGATTTGAACCAGCGACCCCCTGCACCCCATGCAGGTGCGCTACCAAGCTGCGCTACGCCCCGACCGATCGCAAAGGGGTGTGTGAGAACGGCACGCGACTGTAGCCGGGCTCACTGTGGCACGCAACCACGCGCGATCGACGTGCGAGGGCGCCTGGCTTTCCCTCAGCGCAGGATGACGAAGCGCCCGACCTGGTGCGAGTCTGGAGCCTCGACGGTGAAGAGATACACCCCGGAAGCGACGTCCTGTCCATTTCGCGAGATCAGATCGCAGTGCGCTTCATCACCGTCGCGCACGTCAAGGTTCGCGACCATCCCCATCCGTATCTCCGTGAGCCGCTGCGAACCGTGATTCATGATCACGAAGTGCAGCCCCGCGATGTTGTCGTAGCCCGGAAGGTCCCAGGTGAACGCCGTCTGCCGGACGTCGAGGTGGAGCGGTACGTGCGATTCGCCATTCGGGTAGGCGACGTTCATCGTCTCGGGCTGATCGTCCGAGTAGCGCGCGAACAGCGTCTACGAGTCGAACAGGCCGAGATCCTCGTCGATCTCGCCGTCGCCGTCGTCGTCGAACCAGCGCAGCGTGCCGGGAGTGCCGGCGAAGGCCGTGCGCACATGATCGGCGGGATCGAGCGTCGGGCGCCACTCGAGGAGCGGCCCGCCCGAGACACGCGTGCGGCCGAGCGCGTCGCGCGCCCCCACCCACAGCTCGGCGTGGTTCAGATACTCGGTGTCGCCGGCACGGCAAGGAGCAGGAGAGCCAGCGCCCGACACGCCACCACGGCGTGCAGGTTCCGCCCGCGAACGCGACTCAGCGTGGGCCGGCGCCGACCGCTTCGCGTTCGCGCTTCAGGCGCTGGAGCAGCGTACGCAGCTCCTCCTTCACCTCGAGCATGACGAGCTTGCGGTCGGCCTCCCCGAAGCCCAGCTCCACCTGAGGCTCCTCGAGCTTGCGGTCGTCGAGGAGCGTGCGACGAGCGCCGGCGATGGTGTAGCGCCGCTGGTAGAGCAGTTCCTTGATGCGCATGAGCAGCCGGACCTCTTCCGGCCGGTACATGCGATTGCCGGCGCGGTTCTTCTTGGGGCGCAACATGCTGAACTGCGACTCCCAGTAGCGCAGAACGTGGGCCTTCACGCCGAGCAGCTCGCTCACCTCGCTGATCGAGCGGTAGAGCTTGCTCTCCGGCTCCTGCGCGGTCTTGCGGATCGCCACGATGTCCCCCCTCCCGCCGGCAGCCCCGCGGGGTTCAAGCTTCGCGTTTCAGGTCCCGCGTCATGAGCGCCAGCAGCGCGCTCTGCGGATCGCGGCCCTCGAACAATGCACACACCTGCTCCGTGATCGGGAGCTCGATCCCGCGTTGACTCCCGAGGTCGCGCGCGGCGCGTGCCGTGTGCACGCCCTCCGCCACCATGACCATCGCGCCCAGTACCTGTTCCAGTGTTTCGCCCCGCCCGAGTCTTTCGCCAACGTGGCGGTTCCGGCTGTGGCGGCTCATCGCCGTGGCGATCAAGTCCCCCATCCCGGTGAGCCCCGAGAACGTCTCGCGCCTCGCCCCCATGAGTTCGCCGAGCCGAGCCATCTCGGCCAGCCCACGGGTGAGCAACGCGCCCTTCGTGTTGTCGCCGAATCCGAGCCCATCGCAAACGCCAGCGGCGATCGCAATCACATTCTTGAGTGCTCCACCGTACTCGCAGCCGACCACATCGTCATTCGTATAGACTCGGAACCGCGGCGTCGAACACAGCACCTGCACGTCGCGCGCACGTGTCGCGTCGGTGCAGGCGGCCACGACAGTTGTCGGGATCCCCCGTGCCACCTCCTCGGCGTGGCTCGGCCCCGTGAGCACAACGGGCGAGCGATCCCCGAGCGTCTCCGACAGCACCTCCGACAGCCGACGAAGCGTTCCGAGCTCGAGCCCCTTGCTGGCGCAGACTGGGACGCCCGCCGTCCCGATGTCCGCCACTTGCGTGGACACCGAGCGCATCGCCTGAGATGGCACCACGAACAGCGTGAACTCCGCGCCCTCGAGTGCCGCTTCAAGTTCCGCCTGAACCTTAACGCCGGGAGGCAGTTGGATGCCAGCCAGAAACTTGGCGTTCTCACGCGTCTCTCGAATGCGGCTCATCGCGGCGGCGTCCCGGCCCCACAGCCGTGCGTCGTGACCGGCCTTTGCGAGGTGAACGGCCAGCGTCGTGCCGAACGAGCCCGCACCCAACACGGCCACGCGGCTCACGATGCCTCCCGCCTGAACGAGAACCGCCGCTCTTCACCTCGCAGCAGCCGGGCGATGTTCTCCTGGTGGCGCACGATGACGACGACGGCCAGCACCATGCCGAGCAGTACGGTCGGACTCTGGAAGCCCAGCGGCGCCGTGACCGCGAGCGTCGCCGAGAACGCCAGCGAGCCGAGGATCGAGCCGAGCGAGATGAACCGCGTGATCGCGACGACGGCGACGAACACGAGCACGAATACGCCGAACGCGGGCGGTGAGAGAGCCAGCAGCACGCCGACGGTGGTCGCCACACCCTTCCCGCCGCGGAACCCGGCGAACATCGTGAACACGTGCCCAAGAACCGCCGCGAGTCCGACCGCGATTCGGCACCACTCCGCGCCCCCGGGGAAACCCGAAGTGATCGCGACCTCCGGCACGAGCCAGGTCGGGAGCGCGCCCTTCGCGATGTCGAGTGCCAAGACCGCCACGCCCACGGCGGGGCCGAGCGTGCGATACACGTTCGTGGCGCCGAGGTTCCGAGACCCCAGTGCGCGAACGTCCACGCCGCGGATCCATTGCCCGAGCCACAAGCCCCAGGGCAAGGAACCGCACAGGTAACCCGACGTCAGCGCGACCAGGAGGGCGACCATCGCGCGCATCCTACTACTCGCTCTTCTTGACCCGGAAACGCAGCGGCGTGCCCTTGAAGCCGAAGTGGTCCGCGAACTGTGACCACAGAAAGCGTCGGTAGTTGTCGTTCAGGCGTGACGGGGCGTTCACGAACAGCGTGAACGTCGGCGGACGCCGGCCGGTCTGCGTCATGTAGTAGATCTTTGGCGACTTGCCGAGCGAGTTGCTCGGCACCTGCCGTCGCTTCTGCACGGCCGTCAGCCAGTCGTTCAACTCGCGGGTCGGGATCTCGCGCGTGTTCTCGGCGAGCCGCTCGGCCATGTACTCGGGAAGTTTCTGGAGATGGAGCCGCGCCGTGGCCGAGATCGGGTGCGCGGGGATGTCGCCTAGCGTCGGGAAGCGGCGCGCGCGGTCGGCCTGCACGTCCTTCCACGCCTGCTCGCGGCCCTCGATGACGTCCCACTTGTTGTAGAGCAGCAGCAGCGCGCACCCGGCCTCGAGCGCGTGATGCGCGAGCCGCGCCTCCTGCTTCTCGAAGCCACGCTCGCTGTCCACCACGAGCACCGCGATGTCTGCGCGCTCGAGCGCCTGAAGCGCGCGCATCGTGGCATAGAACTCAGCTTGGTCATCGAACTGCGCCTGCCGGCGGATGCCGGCCGTGTCCACGAGCGTGAACTCACCGGTCGGGGTCTTCCAGCGCGCGTCGATCGCGTCCATGGTCGTGCCCGGGCGCGCTTCGACCAGGACGCGTTCTTCGCCGAGCAGCGCGTTCACGAGCGAACTCTTGCCCACGTTCGGCCGGCCCACGATCGCGACACGGGGAGCCGGCGGCTCCTCCTCGGGCCGCGCGGGCAGCAATGCCAGCACCGCGTCGAGCAGGTCGCCGATGCCGAGTCCCCCCTCGGCGGCCACGGCGATGGGTTCGCCCAAGCCCAGACGGTGGAACTCGTGCACGATCGTGTCGCCCGGCACGTCCACCTTGTTCACGACGAGCAGGGACGGAGCCGGTGCCTTTCGAAGCTGCGTGGCGATGGCCTGGTCGAGATCGGTGACGCCGGTATGCGCATCCACGAGAAACAGCACGGCGTCGGCGAGCCCGATCGCCGCCTCGGCCTGCCGCCGGACGTCTGCGTCACGTCCCTCGGACGAGGCTGGCAGGAAGCCGCCCGTGTCCACGAGCACGAATGGCCGGCCCGTCCACTCGGCTCGCACCGCGTTCCGGTCGCGCGTGATGCCCGGGCGGTCGTGCGTCACCGCGCGGCGCTCGCCGAGGATGCGGTTGAACAGCGTGGACTTGCCGACGTTCGGCCGGCCGATGATGGCGACGACGGGTGCGCTCATGCGGGTCCGGTCATGGGAAAGCGCGCCGGCGACGGACGGATCCGCCGCTGCCGACGCGCCGTTGCCGATTGGGTTCGAGGCGAAGACTGGAGCGGGCAACGGGGGTCGAACCCGCGACCTCAAGCTTGGGAAGCTCGCGCTCTACCAACTGAGCTATGCCCGCAGAACGTGTGGAGAATGCGGAGACAAGCTAGGTCGGGGGCCGGAAGGTGTCAAACCCGCGCGCGCATCGACGAACCGCGTGCGTCCGGAGATCAGCCCAGCGCCTCCCGGTTGATCCGAGCGGCGATTCGTCCGGCTTCATCGAGGGTGCCCTCCACCGTCGTGGCACGGAGCTGGTGGCGAAACCACGTCCGCTGACGCTTCGCGAGCTGGCGCGTGCGCTGGTCCATGCGCTCTCTTGCGACGGCCTCCGTGCTCGTGCCCTCGAGCACATCGAGCGCCTCGTCGTAGCCGATGGCGCCGAGCCGGCGCAGCGCGGGCCCCTTCCCCGCCGCCACGATCCCGCGCACTTCGTCGAGCAGCCCTTCGCGCCACATCGTGACCGTGCGGGCGGCGATGCGCTCAGCGAGTCGCGCGGGGGCGCACGTCACCTCGAATGTCCGCCATTCCGCATCCAGCGGGGACTGGCGCGCGCGGTCCCGCCACCACGCGAGCACGTGCCCGCTGCTCGAGACGATCTCGAGCGCGCGCAGCACGCGCTGGCGGTCGCGGGCCTTGAGCGACGCGGCCGCTGCTCGGTCCAGCGACGCGAGCCTCGCATGCATCGCTTCGGCGCCGGTCGCGGTCCATTCGCGCTCGAGCTCCGCGCGGAGCGCCGGATCCTTCGGCGGCTCCGGATGGAGGCCACGCTCGAGCGCCGAAACGTAGAGACCCGAGCCCCCCACGAGCACCGGCGTCACGCCCGCCGTGAGCAGCCGCTCGCATGCTTCGGTCGCGGCCCGCGCCCACGCCCCCGCCGACACCCGCTCGCCGAGCGACCACAGGTCGAAGAGCGCGTGCGGCCTCGCGGCGCGCTGAGCGGGCGTGGGCTTCCCCGTCCCGATCTCCAGCTCGCGATACACCTGGCGCGCGTCGGCGCACACGACGGCGCCGCCCACCGCTTCGGCGAGCACCTCGCCGATCGCCGTCTTGCCGGTGGCAGTAGCTCCCGCCAGCGCGATGAGCCGCCGCACGCGAGTCAGGTTCGGCCGAAGCGGCGGTGCAACTCCGCGAGATCGAGCCGCACGAATGTCGGCCGCCCGTGCGGATCACCGTGCGGGCGGGAGGTGGCGAACAGGCGGTCCACGAGCGCGCGCATCTCCTCACCTGACAACGCATCGCCGGCGCGGATCGCGGTATGGCAGGCGTGCGAGTTCGCGACACGCTCGAGCAGTTCGTCTTGAGCCGTCGAGCTGCCCTCCCCGATGCCGTCGAGCACTTCCTGCAGCAGTTGGCCCGGCCGCTCCATCTTGAGCCCCGACGGCACGCCCTGGAGCACCACCGTGGGCGGCGAGAGCGGTCTCAGGTCCCAGCCCAGTCGCCTGAGGTGTGGCGTCACCTCGAGCAGCAGGTCGAACTGTGACCGAGTGAGATCCACGAGTGCCGGGAACAAGAGCCCCTGCGAAGTCCCCTGTTCCCCGCGCAATCGCGCGATGGCGTCTTCGTAGAGTATGCGCTCGTGCGCCGCGTGCTGGTCCACGATGACGAGCCCGCCCCGCACGGGCGCCAGGATGTACGTGCGATGGAGCTGCCAGATCTCGGGTACCGTCGCTTCGGACGGCGCGCCCACCTCGCCCGGTACGTCGACTTCGGCCGGCGCGTCGACCACCACGGGCTCGCCGCGCGGCTCGCCTCCCTC
>JAHFBW010000415.1 GCA_023249845.1 Candidatus Eiseniibacteriota bacterium | reverse complement strand
GCGAGGAGCACACTCTCGGTGAGCAACTGTCGCAGTAGCTGCAGCCGTCCCGCGCCGAGCGCGGCCCGCACGGCGATCTCCTGCTGTCGCGCCGTGGCCCGCGCCAGGAGGAGGTTGGCCACGTTCGAGCAGGCGATGAGCAGCAGCAGCCCGACAATGGTCATGAGGACCGCGCTTCCCAGCACGAACGCATCGCGGATCGCCGGAAAGATGGTGGCCTGCGTGAGCGGCCGCGTCTCGAACGACCGGCCCTTATTGGGAACGGGGAACTCGCTTTGCAATGCTGATCCGAGCGCGTGGAGGACGCTGTCGGCCTGCGCGGCGGCAACTCCGGGCTTGAGCCGAGCGGCCACGTTCATCAGCAGCGCCCGCCGCTCGTCCATCCAGTCGCGAAACTGGACCGGCAGCACCTCGCGATACATCGCCGTCGTCACCCAGAAGTCCGGCGAGAAGAGCGCGTTCACGCCCTTGAAGCCTTCCGGCGTGACGCCGACCACCGTGAACGGGATGCCGTTGACCTTGATGGTGCGGCTGGTGATGTTCGGGTCGCCACCCAACCGCCTGTTCCAGAATCCGTAACTAACGACGACCACCGGGTGGCCTCCGGGCGTCCGGTCATCGTCCACGCCCAGCGTACGGCCGACGGCGGGCTTCACGCCGAGCGTTGGGAAGTAGGTGCCGGTCACCATTTCGACCGTGGCCTGCCCGGGTTCGCGTTCGGTGATGACGCTCGCTCCGAGCGGCGGCGAGTAGGCGGCGATCGAGGAGAACCAGTCGCTGCGGTCGCGAACATCCTTGTAGTTCGGGTAGGAAAGCTGGAGCAGGCCGCCGAACCCGCCGGCGTTGTTTGCATCGACCGTGTAAAGCGCGACGAGCTCGTTGGGACGGTCGACCGGGAGCGCCGTGAGAAACAGGGCGTTGATCACGGTGAAGATCGTCACGTTGGCGCCGATCCCCAGTGCCAGCGACAAGACGGCCACCACGGCAAAGACCGGCGCCTTGGCCATCATGCGGAACGCGAAGCGAATGTCCTTGACCAGCGTATCCATGCGTGGGCCCTCAGCAAGATTCGCACCAGGGGCAGCCGGGCCTGTGCCCGAAAACGGCCTGATGACTCACATCCGCCGTTCCCTCGCCGGATTCGGCGTGCGAATTCGGGACGGACGGTCCCACGCCCGAGATCAGGTCCGGATGCACGTCGAGGCCCCCCGGGCCTTTCCGGTGTCCCGGCTGTGGCCCGGGCCGGAGTGCACCGTCCCGCCGTCCCGTCGTGGGTATAATGAGCGCCTCATCCCCAACCATGAGCGGTTCCATCCTGTCGGTTGCCCTCCGGGAGCGGCTCGTCTCGCTGCTGAACGCGATGCCCGCGGCCCAGGCCGGCGACGAAACCTCGGTGCATCAGGCGCGCGTGGCGTCGCGGCGGCTGCGCGGCGTGCTGCCGGTGCTCGGCGCGCGTGCGGATGCCGACGCCCTCGAACGCGCGCACCGCCAGGTGCGACGCATCACGCGGGCGCTCGGCCCCGTGCGTGAACTGGACGTGACGCTGGCTCTGTTGAGCGAGTACGAACAGCGCGGCGCCGCCGCGCACAAAGCCATCGCCCGCGTTCGGCAGGCCCTGATGCACGAGCGGTCCACCAGGCGGCACGCGATGTTGAGCGATCTCACGCCGTCGCGTCTCGACAAGCTGCGCCGGCGGCTGGTCAACGTGGCCGCGCCGAAGGCGCCTGGCCACCCGCGCGCCGGCGAAGTGTCGGAGGCCGCGCGCCAGGCGGCCGCTCGCGCGCGCGACTTGAGGACCGCCATGGATCATGCCGGCGGCATGTATCTGCCCGATCGGCTGCACCGTGTTCGCGTGGCCGCCAAGAAGCTGCGCTACGCCCTCGAGATTCAGCGTGAGCTCACACGCAGCCGATCGCTCGCGCGGCTCAACAAGGTGAAGGCCCTCCAGGATGGCCTCGGCCGCATGCACGATCTCGAGGTGCTCATCGAGCACACGCGCAACGTTCAGGCCGCCGTGGCGGCGAGCGACCGCAAAGGCACGGCGGATCTCGAGGTGCTCGTCCATGCCCTCGAGCGCGAGTGCCGCGCCGATCACGCGGCCTACATGCGCGAGCGGCCGGCCATTCTCACCTTGTGCGCCGACGTGATGGGCACGACGCACGACAGCCGCCCGACGGCCGTCGCATGACCCCTTTCCGAACCTTTCCCAGATGGCGATGACCATTGAACTCTA
>JAHFBW010000143.1 GCA_023249845.1 Candidatus Eiseniibacteriota bacterium | reverse complement strand
TGGGCACTCAGGACTTCGACCCGTGAGCCATCGCCGTTGAAACTCATGCTCGGCCGCTCGGCGCGGCGCACGACGTACGGCGCGAGTCCCTCTTCCACGACGAGGTACGCCACCGAGGTCTCGAGCGACTTCGCGAGGTCCTGGAGCGTGGCCAGCGAGGGGGAGGTGCGACCGTTCTCCACCTGGCTCACGAAACCCTTCGAGAGCCCGGTGGCTTCCGCCAATTGCTGCACCGTGAGCCCGCGGCGGAGCCGGAGATCACGGATCTTGCGACCCAATTGCATGGAGTCACCTCCGGAGGAGAGAGGGGGAGAGCGGAGTGACACAACAGAGTTTAGGCAGCTTTCAGTGGGCAGTCAACGACCATCGAACGGAATTCGACGGTCCCTACCGTGCTCGGGAGCCGCCACGTGCAGGTTGCAATTCCGGGATCGTGTCGCGACAAGTGGACCCGTGCTCCCCGATCGCGACACGCGGCGCGGAGGAGCCGCCCGGCGGACCGAGGCGCTTCAGCTCGTCGCCGCTGCCGCCGGCTCGCTGTCCTCGCCGCCCAGGTACTGGAGCTGGACGAGCCGGTGGTAGAGCCCGCCCGCCGCCATCAGCTGGGCGTGGCTCCCGGTCTCTCGCACCCGCCCGTGGTGGAGCACGACGATGCGGTCCACATCGTGGATCGTCGAGAGCCGGTGGGCGATAACGAGGCTCGTCCGGCCGGCGAGCAGCCGGCGGAGCGCCGAGCGGATCAGCCGCTCGGTGTGCGTGTCCACACTCGAGGTGGCCTCGTCCAGCACCAGCAGCCCGGGGTCACGGGCCAGCGTGCGGGCGAACGCCAGCAGCTGTTTCTCGCCGGCCGAGAGCGTGGCGCCGCGCTCCCGGATCGGGGCGCCATAGCCGCCCGGCAACCGTTTGACCACCGCATCGGCGTGCACCTCGACGGCGGCGAACCGGGCTTGCTCGGGAGACACGTTGGGGTCGCCGAGCGTGAGGTTCTCCTCGACCGTCCCCGAGAACAGGAACACGTCCTGGAGCACAAGCCCGATGCGGCGGCGCAGGGCCTCAGGGTCCCAGTCGCCGAGCGAGCGGCCGTTCACCCGGATCTCGCCGCGTTGCGGCGCGTAGAAGCGCAGCAGCAGGCTCGTGAGCGTGGTCTTGCCCGAGCCAGTGGGCCCCACCACCGCGACGCGCTCGCCGGGCTCGAGCGTGAAGCTCACATCCTCCAGCACCCAGCGCTCGCCGGAATACGCGAACCACACGTGGTCGAACTCCACGCGCGTGCCCGACACCGCGCCATCCGCGTCGTCCACGTGGTACCCGCGCGGGATCCCGGGCAGCAGGCCGGGCGTCGCGACCGGCGCGGTCTCGAGACGAGCGTCGGCGGCTCGCGCCGCCGGCAGGCGCACCGCGGCGGCGTCAACGGGCGTGTCGAGCAGTTCGAAGATGCGTTCGGCCGACGCCATGGCCTGCTGCAGGATTCCGTACTTCTCGGACAGGTCCGAGAGCGGACGGAAGAAGCGTTGCGTGTACTGGATGAACGCCACCAGCGTGCCGAGCGTGATACCGGTCCACATGACCTGGCGGCCGCCGTACCAAACGATGAGCGCGAGCGCCATGGCGCTCACGAGTTCGAGCAGCGGGAAGAACACCGCGTGATAGCGGTTCGCGAGCAGGTTCGCGTCGCGGTGTGCCGCGTTGATGTCGCGGAACTCCTCGAGATTCCGCGACTCGCGCCCGAGTAGCTGCACCGTACTCATGCCGCCCAGATTCTCGTTCAGGAACGCGTTCAGCCTCGCGACGCAGCTCCTGACGTCTCGGAACACGCGTCGCACCCGCACGCGAAACGTGAGCGTGACGAGAACCATGAGTGGGAGTACCGAAAACGTGACGACCAGCAATTCGACGTTGAGCTGCGCCATCGCGACGACGATGCCGATCAGGATGAACAGGTCCCCGAACAGGGCGTCCACTCCGGCGGTGAACATCTCGTTCAACACCTCGACGTCGTTCGTGACGCGGGTCATGAGCCGTCCGACGGGCTGGCGGTCGAAATACGAAACCGGGAGGCGCTGAAGGTGGCGGAACAGGTGCGCGCGCAGGTCGCGCATCAGGCTTTGTCCGACGCGCTGCATGATCTGGGTCTGCAGGTAGCCGAGCCCCATCCCCATGAGCAGCGCCGAGAGGTAGGCGAGCGCGATGCGGTCCAACACGTAAGTGTCGCGGTGCCGGATGCCGAGGTCGATGGCCTCCTTCGTGAGCCACGGGTAGGCGAGCTGCACACCGGCCGCGGCGAGCGTCACGATCACCGCAAACGCGACCTGGCCGCGATACGGCTTGAGGTAGGCGAGCATGCGCACCGCGAGGCGGTGCTCGTACGCCCGGCCGACGTCCTCCTCGGGGTCGTACACGCTCATGACGCCGCGATCTCGTCTTCGAGCTGCTGCGCGCGGTGGAGCGCCGCGTAGTGGCCGCCGAGCGCCAGGAGCTCGGCGTGCCGTCCGCGTTCGACGATGTGCCCTTGGTCCAAGACGAGGATCAGGTCGGCCTCGCGGACGGTGCTCACGCGGTGGGAGACGAGCA
The DNA here is from genome assembly GCA_023249845.1 of Candidatus Eiseniibacteriota bacterium. Classification (GTDB taxonomy): domain Bacteria; phylum Eisenbacteria; class RBG-16-71-46; order RBG-16-71-46; family RBG-16-71-46; genus JAIOPA01. The sequence goes on along the minus strand of JAHFBW010000143.1, from coordinate 5,649 downwards.
GCGTCGTGCGCCGCCGCATCTCGCCGCGCAATCCTTCGAGGATGGCCTCCTCCGTCTGCGTGTCCACGTTGGAGAGGCAGTCGTCGAGCAGCAGGATCGGGGCGTCGCGCAGCACGGCACGCGCGATGGCGGTGCGCTGCTTCTGCCCGCCCGAGAGCGTGATGCCGCGCTCGCCGACGAACGTGCGATAGCCCTCCGGGAAACCGGCGATGTCGTCATGCAGGTGCGCGATCTGGGCGGCGCGTGCCACCACGCCGGCGTCCTCGCGTTCCACGCCGTACGCGATGTTCGCCGCCACCGTGATGGAGAACAGGAACGGATCCTGCGGCACGCTCGCCATCTGGGCGCGCAGCCACGCCAGGTCGAGCGCGCGCACGTCGTGGCCGTCCACGAACACGGTGCCGGCGGGCGGGTCGAACAGCCGCGGGAGCAGCGCCAGCAGCGTGCTCTTCCCCGAGCCCGTTCGGCCCACGATCGCCACGGTGGAGCCGGCGGGCACGCGGAACGAGACGCTGCTGAGCACCGGTCCAGGGGAGCCCGGATACTGAAACGTGAGATCGCGGAACTCGAGCCCGCCGCGCGCCGGCTCTGAAGGGCGGCGCGCGCCCGGCGCGCTCGTGATGGCGGGCTCCTCCTCCAGCAGGCCGGTGATGCGCTGGAACGAGGCCGAGCCGCGCTGGAAGATGTTGATCACCCAGCCCAGCGCCACCATGGGCCAGTTCAGCATGCCGAGGTAAACGGTGAATGCCACGAACTGGCCGAGCGTGATGTGGCCCGAGATCACTTCGCGGCCGCCGATCCAGATGGCGAGCAGCGCGCCCACGCCGCTCCAGAACGCGAGCGACGGCTGGAACACGCCACTCACGCGGATCAGCTCGAGGTGCCCGCGACGGTAGTCCTCGGACAGCGCGTCGAAGCGCATGGCCTCGCGTGGCTCGGCGCCGAACGCGCGCACGACGCGCACGCCCGCGAGGTTCTCCTGCACCTGCGCGCTCAGCTCGGCCATGCGCTGCTGGACCCGTTCGAAGCGGCGGTGGATGCGGTCACCGAACCACCACACGGACGCACTCACGAGCGGCAGCGGGAGCAGCGAGAGCAGCGTGAGCCTTGGACTGATCGCGAGCATGAACGTGAGCGACAGCACGCCCACGGTGAGCGTGTTGACCGTGTACATGACGCCGGGCCCGAGCATCATGCGCACCGCCGCCATGTCGTTCGTCGCGATGGACATGAGCTCGCCGGTGCGCCGGCGATGGAACCATTCCAGCGGCTGGCGTTGGAGGTGGGCGAAGAACTCGTTCCGGAGGTCGAACTCGAGCTGGCGCGAGATGCCGATGACCCAGTGCCGCATGCCGAACCGGAACAGTCCGGCGAGCACGGCGATGCCGAGCACGATGAGCGCGTAGCGTCCCAGCTTCTCCGCGGTGACTCCGCCATAGAGGTCGTCGATGGCGCGGCGGAGCACGAGCGGCTGCGAAAGCTGCACGACGTTCGCGCACGCCACGCACACGATGCCCCACACGAGGCCCGCTCGATGGCGGGCCGCGGCTCGGAGCAGGCGGACGAAGTGGGCGGGTATCACGACTCCTCGCACGCGGCGCCTGGCGCCGCGCCGCGAATCAGTGCGCCTTGGTGCCGCCCAGGGCTCCCGCGAGGCGGTCGAGGCCGGTGTGCTTCCAGGCGATGCCGCAGTAGTACTGGTCCAGGTGCAGCGCGTTGCGCCCGCCCGGCGTGTGCCACGAGCCGGCGAACACGTCCATGCGCTCGTCCACGCGATACGTGAAGCGGGGCCCGGCCAGCATGCGCGTGGTCTTGAGTTCGGGCCCGAGCGGCGTGCCTGCGGGCTCGAGGATGCGGTCGTATGCACCGCCCTCCGAGACCTGCCACTCGCCGCGGAAGTCGCCGCTCACGAGCAGGCTGTTCGTGAACCAGATGCCGAGCGACGCGGACGCGGTGGTGAAGTCGGCGAAGCGATCCGCGGTGTCGCGGCTGGCCACGCTCAAGAACGACGTGCGGTAGCCGGCTCCGAGCGTCCAATAGGCACGCTTCCCCGCGGTGCCGCCGATCTCGAGGTTCGTCATCCCGCTCGTGAGCCCCTGCGAGAAGAACGTGCTCGTGTCCTGGAGCGGGATGCTCGACCGGCCCACCAGCGCGGCGCCGTTCAACCCTCCCGAGCCCGCGGTGCCGGGGAAGAGCGCGCGGTTCGAACCGAGCGGCAGCGTCCAGCCCAACTCGAACGCCATCGGCAACGCCCCCACGTGCCAGGGGAATCGCAGCCCCATGTCCAGGTCGCCGAGCCCCGTGGAGTTGGAGCCGACGGCGCCGTCCGGAACGAACGAGCGCGAAACGAGCGGCATGTCGATCCACACCGTGGCCCACTTCTTCCAGCCGAACTCGTTGCGCGAACGGACGACGCGCTCCTCGAGCCGACCCCCCAGCGCAATGCGCGCTTCGTCGCTGTCGCGGAAGTAGCTCTGGCTGGAGAACAAGCTGCCCGACAGCTCGCTGTAGAAGTCGCCGGGCTGGAGGCCCCAGGGAGAGGCGAACGCGTCGGCGGCGAAGGCAACGGTCACCGCGACCACAGCGGCGGCGGCGAAGGAACGGCGCAGGCTCATCGAGCCTCCTCAAAGGCTAGGAAGGTGGTCCCGGTAGCGGACGGGCGAGACTAATCGGGTGGGTGGGGGAGGTGCAACTGCGCTCGCCGCAAGCGGGTTCGGCGGTCGCGAATCACCTGCTCTCTGGCGACGTGCGCGCCGCGCGTATGGCAACATCGCCGGCATGACTTCCGTGCGCGTGCTGGAATGGGTGCGCGATCCGAACGGCGTGTGGAACCTGCCGCGCGAGCAGGCGCTCGCCCTCGCGCGCGGGATCCCCGGTGTCTCGGTGTGGTCCCCCGAGACGCGCGAGGAAGCCGACGCACGCCTCGAGGAGGCCGACATCGTGCTGGGATTCGCGGTGCGTCCGGCGAACTTCGCGCGCGCGCGCAAGCTCCGCTGGATCCATTCCACCGCCGCGAGCGTCACGGGCGTGCTGTTCCCCGCGCTCGTCGACAGCGACGTCGTGGTGACGAACTCGCGCGGACTTCACGCCGATTCCATGGCAGAGCACGCGCTCGGGATGATGCTGGCGTTCACTCGCAAGCTGCACCTGGCTCGCGACGCACAACTCGCCCACACGTGGGCGCAGGAGTCGCACTGGCGCGACTCGCCGCCGCTCGATTCTTTGAGAGGCTCCACGCTCGGCATCGTGGGCCTTGGGAACATCGGGCGCGCGCTGGCCGAACGCGCGAGAGCGATGGGGATGCGCGTGCTCGCGGTGCGAAGGCATCCGGTGGACCCGCCCGAACCGGCGCACGCGCAATGGTCTGTCGAGCGACTCGGCGAACTGCTCGCGAGCTCCGACTGGGTCGTGCTCGTAGCGCCGCTCACGCCCGAGACCCAGCGCATGATCGGGCCGGAGCAGCTGGCCCTCATGCCTCCGCACGCGCGACTCGTGAACCTGGGTCGCGGCGCGCTCGTGGACGAGGACGCACTCGTGGACGCGCTGCGTTCGCGCCGGCTCGCCGGCGCGGCGCTCGACGTGTTCGCGGAGGAGCCGTTGCCGGCGTCGAGCCCGCTCTGGGACCTGCCCCAGGTGATCCTCACGCCGCACACGTCGGGGATGGCGCCCCGCTACTGGGAGCGCGCGATGGAACAGTTCACTGCAAACCTCGCCCGCTTCCTCGCGGGCGAGCCGCTCACGAACGTTGTGGACAAGCGAGCGGGTTACTGACGTGCGCGCGCTCGGCGTCCTGCTCGCCGGTGGCCGCGGTTCGCGTCTCGACGCCGGCGTGCCGAAGGCGCTCGTCCGCTGTGCTGGGCGAACGCTGCTCGACCGCGCGCTCTCGGTGCTGCGCGAGTCGTGTGACGAAGTGGTCGTGGTGGCGCCGGAGGGCATGTCGCTGCCCGTGCCGGCGCGCGAGCGCGTGGCTGATCCGCCCGGTAGCGTCGGACCACTTCCCGCGATGGTCGCCGGACTCGGCGCGCGAGCGCACGACGAGGCGCTCGTGCTCGCCGTGGACATGCCGCTCGTCGAGACGGCGGCGCTCGCGCGCCTGCGCGCGCGACGTGGTGAAGCGCTCGCGGTGTTGCCGCGACCCGGCGGACTGGCGCAGCCGCTCGCCGCGTGGTACTCGAATCGTGCGCGCGAGCGACTGGCACTCGAGCTCGAGGCGGGCGTTCGACTGGTGACGCTCGCAGTCGAGCGGCTTGGCCCGGTGTGGGTGGATGACGACGAACTCTCGAGCTGGCCCGGTGGGAGGGAGGCGTGGGCGAACGTGAACACGCGCGAAGAACTCGCGATGGCCGAATCGAGGCTCGCGATGGAACGCCGGTGAGCCGGGCATGGAAGAAGCTGCCGCGGTGAGCACGTCGAACGCTTCGACGTCGGGGAATCGCGCGGCGGACGCGGCGTGGCTCGCGCGCGCGCACGCCGCGTTGAACGTGCGGCATTCCGGGTCACGCGCGTTCTGGTTCTACGATCTGGACCACGTCCGGGCCCGTGCCGAGCACTTAAAGCATCACTTGAATCAGCTCCGGCCTCGGATTCACTACGCACTCAAAGCCAATGGGTTACCGGCCCTCGTTCGCGCCCTGCGCGAGGCAGGATTCGGCGCCGACGCGGGCTCGATCGGCGAACTCGAACTCGCGCGCGCGTGCGGCCTCCCGTCCGGCGCTCGGACGCTCTCGGGCAATGGCCGAACTCCCGAGGAAGCGGCGTGGGTGGCGCGACACGGCGTCGAGTGCGTGAGCGCGGATCATCCGGGCGAGCTGGAACTGCTCGAGCGCGAAGCGGCGCGCGCCGGCGTTCGCGTGAGCGTGGCGCTGCGCGTGAACCCCGGCATCGTGGCGGGCGGACATCAGCACATCGAGACCGGTCATGCCGCGAGCAAGTTCGGTATGAGTGTGCGTCAGGCGCTCGATGTGTGGCGCGCGAGTGAGCGTTGGCCTCACCTCCAGTTGGACGGCGTGCACATCCACGTGGGATCGCAGGTCGCGAGTGTGGAGCCGTTCGTGGACTCCGGTCGGCTGGCGCTCGAGTTGGTGGGCGCGTGCGCGAACGCGGGTCACGTGCTCGAGAGCGTGAACCTGGGCGGCGGCTTCGCGGTGGACTACGACGGGACCGGGAGCGAGTTCGATGTGGCGTCGCTCGCGACCTCGTTGAGCTCGCTCCCGGGTGCGGCTCGCGTGCGCTGGTGCTTCGAGCCCGGACGCACGCTCGTCGCCGCGGCGGGCACGCTCGTCTGCGAGGTGCTGTGGGACAAGCATCGCGACGAGACGGACGGCACCCGCCGCTTCGTCGTCCTGGCCGCGGGCATGAACGACCTGATCCGGCCGGCGCTCTACGGCGCGCGCCATCGCATCCTGCCGTTGTCACCGCGAGCGGGAGCCGTCACGCCCGCCGACGTCGTCGGCCCCGTGTGCGAGTCGAGCGACCGGTTCGACATGGACGAGCCACTTCCGCCGCTCGTGACCGGCGACCTGGCCGCGCAGCTCGACGCGGGCGCCTACGGCGCCGTGATGTCGAGCGGCTACAACGGCCGCGGCCGGCTGGCCGAGGTGGTGCTCGAGGGGGGTCGCTTGCGGCTGGCGAGCGCACCGGAGAGCTTCG
>JAHFBW010000142.1 GCA_023249845.1 Candidatus Eiseniibacteriota bacterium | reverse complement strand
CCGCGTGCCGGTGCACATGATCGAGCACATCAACCGCGTCGTGCGCGTGTCGCGCCGGCTCGTCCAGGAGCTGGGCCGCGAGCCCACGCCGGAGGAGATCGCGGAGCGGCTCGAACTGCCGGTCGACAAGGTGAAGGCGATCATCAAGGCCGCGCAGGAGCCGATCTCGCTCGATCGCCCGATCGGCGAGGACGACGACTCGAACCTCGGCGACTTCATCGAGGACACGAGCGTCGTGAGCCCTGCGCACTCGGCTTCGTCCGCGATGCTGCGCGACGAGGTGAACGAGGTGCTGAAGACACTCACGCCACGCGAAGCGAAGGTCATCCGGCTGCGATTCGGGCTCACCGACGACGGGGCGCAGCGCACGCTCGAGGAGGTCGGCGCGTTCTTCAACGTGACGCGCGAGCGTATCCGGCAGATCGAGGCGAAGGCGTTGCGCAAGCTGCGACACCCGACGCGCAGCCGCAGGCTCAAGGCCTACACCGAGCTTCTCTGAGCGCCAAGCCGGGCCAGAATCTTGACGCTCTCCCGGGGGCTCTGTTACAACCTCCCGGCTTCCGTCGCAGGTGGTGGGCGTCGGGCGCTGGGCCCATAGCTCAGCGGTCCAGAGCCGCCGGCTCATAACCGGCAAGACCCTGGTTCGAATCCAGGTGGGCCCACATGCCTCTGCGCCAAGCCTCGGGATGGGCGAATAGCTCAGCTGGTAGAGCACCTGGATCACAACCAGGGGGTCACAGGTTCAAGTCCTGTTTCGCCCACCATCCTCACTCCACGGGCGGCGCGCCGTGACCGAAGAGCTTCGCCAGCACTGGGACCTGCACGAGATCGACGAGCAGGCGGTCACACGCGAAGCGGCGCTGGCGAAGCACCCGGAGCAGCGCCGTGCGACGGAGTCGCGCCTCGCGACCGCGCGCTCAGCTCTGGCGGCGCTGGACCACCGCGTCGCGGAGTCCGCGAAGCGACGGCGCGTCCTGGACGCTGAGATCGCGGCCTACGACGCGCAGCAGAAGCACTTCGAGCAACAGCGGCTCGCGGTCACCGACCAGAAGCAGTACGAGGCCGTGGAGCACGAGATCGCCGCGGTGCGCGCGAAGCGCGACAGGCTCGAGACCGAGGCGCTCGAACGGCTCGAGGCGGAGGAGCGCGAGGAGGCCGCGCGTCCGGAGAAGGCGCACGCGTTCGAACGCGCGCAGACGGAGGGCGCCGCCGTGTTCGCCCGGCTCGATGCGGAGGAGAAGACGCTCCGCGCCGAGATCGCCGCGCTCGACGCGCGCCGAGCCGTGGTCGCGGCAAACCTCGCCGCACCCGCCCGGTCGCGCTACGAGCGACTCCGCGCCGGTCGTGCCGGACGCGCGGTGTCGGCCGTGATGAACGGCGCGTGCGGCGGCTGCTTCCGCGGCTTGCCGCCCGCCGCGCTCCAGGAGGCGAGGCGCCGCGAGAAGCTGCTCGTGTGCGACGGCTGCGGACGGCTGCTCGTGATGCCGCCCGAGGAAGGGCAAGCCCCATGAGTACCACCGGTGGGCACGGCCTGCGCGCCGACCTGCCCTACCGGCGGGTGGCGCTCGTGCTCTCGGGGGGCGGCGCGCTCGGCGCGTACGAGGTCGGGGTGCTGCGCGTGCTCGAGACGCTGCGCCTCGTGCCTTCGCTCATCGTCGGCGTGTCCGTTGGCGCGATCAACGCGGTGTCGTGGCTGGCCGCCGGCTACGACGCCGGCCCCATCGAGCGCGTTTGGCGCACGGCGCGCGGCGAGGCGCTCGGCGTGCAGTGGGTGTCGCTCGCGCTGCGCGTGACCGGCGCGCTCACCACGCTCGTGTCGTTGCTCGAACTCCTGCTCACCGCCATGGGCTCGCGCGAGTTCTCGGGTGCCTACTGGCTCTGGGGCCGCGGCAGCGCGCAGGCGGACCTGCTCTCGATCCAGCTCGACCTCACACTGTGGACCGTGTTGGCACTCGTCGGGGCGCTCACCGCGCTCTACGCGCGCCGCGTCGCGGGGGACTTGGACCGCCGCGCCGCGGGCGCGGACCCCGAACGGCTGCGGCGCCAGTTGAAGATCACCGTGCTTGTTTCGGCCGGGGTGTACCTGTTCATCTGGGCGATGGGCTGGCCGTGGCCGCACCGATTCCACGCTTCGATCCTCGTGCTCCTGTCGCTCGCCTGGGTCGCGAGCACGCCTGGGCGACTCGGGCGGTGGACTCGCAGCGTGACACTCGGGCTCATGCCCGAGACCGGGGGCCGTGGCCTGTGGAGCGGCCGAGCGCGCCGGCGCATCCTCCAGCGGATCGTCGCCGCCGGAGATGGTTCGAGACTCGCTGGGCCTGGGACGAGCCTCGTCGTGTCCGCGCTCGCGGTGGACAGCGGCCGCATCGGCCACTTCGTGAGCTGGCCCGAAGACGATGCCGCCTTCGCCAAGCGACTCGAGGTCGAACTGGGTGAGGTGCTCCACGTGAACACCGCCGACGAGATGGTGGAGGCCGCGGTGGCCTCGTCGGCGATCCCCGGGCTCTTCCAACCCGAGCGCGTCGGCGGCCGCGACTTCGTGGATGCGGGAGGTTTCTCGAATCAGCCGCTTCACGTGGCCATCGCGCAGGGCGCCGACGCCGTGCTCGTCGTCCTCCTGTCGCCGAGCGAATCACCCACCGAGGTGCCGCCGCCCGCCGATGTCGTGTCACTGGGCGGGCGGCTCCTCGAGCTCGCGAACTGGCGCGATCTCCAGACCGAGCTCCGACATCTTCCCGAGGGCTGGAGCCGCGAAGGCCGGCCGGCGCGCATCTGCGTCGTGGAGCCGCCGAGTCCGCTGCCGGCGAACCTGCTCGCGTTCGACCCCGAGCTCGCGGCCGAACTCATCGCGCTCGGGCGGCGTGACGCGTGGGCCTCGCTGAGGAATGCGGGCTGGCTCACGGAACTGAAGCCGCTTGAGCAGGGGGAGACGCGCCTCGAAGGCTAGGAGAGGCGAAGGGTTGGCGCAGAAGCCGCGCTCGTTTCTGACATGCTCCACTCGCCAAGCGTCGCCACCGCCATGAACCAAGCCTCAGGAGCGGATGTGTGGCTCCGGCAGGCTCAGGGCTACACTCCGACGCGCTCTCGATTACAGGGCAAGTCCGGGCTCCAATCTCCGAGTGGTTGGCGGGGGGGATAGGTCGTGCTAGAACGGTTACGACGGATCCGTCGACCGCGCGACCCAGTCGTTCAAGAGTGGGAATGGTACGCGCGAAACCACCGACGCAGCGGGGCGTTCCGCCCGCTGGGAGAGGAGTGGAACAGCCCTGCGGTCATAGGGATGGCCTCTGAGGTTTCCGATGTTGTCGCTCATCTCGAGAACTCCCTGATCGAGCCCTTCATCGGCTCAGTGGGAACAATCCTCGAGATCGGCGCAGGGGGAGGGCGGTTCACAGAGGCCCTCGCCCGACATGCACAGCTTGTGATCGCGGGCGATTCATCCCCGACGATGCTACGCCTCCTTCACGAGCGCTTTGGGGAAGAAACTTCCATCAAGCCTCGCCTTTTGAATGGGCATGGACTGGCGGGCATCGACGACGCTTCGATCGATGCGGTGTTCTCCTATGACGTCTTCGTTCACCTGAGTCCTTGGACCACGTTCGCATATCTCGAGGAGACCAGGCGTGTGCTGAAGCCCGAAGGGAGAGCGGTCATCCACCACGCCAACACGCTCTCAGAGCTTGGCTGGAAGCGGTTTCTTCGAGACCTCGACAGGGTCAAGACTCAGCAGCCTCCTTCAGCGCAGTTCATGCCGATGACGCCGGAGCTGATGGCAGCTTTCGGAGAGAGGGCGGGACTTAGCTTGGCCAATTCACTTACCTCAATCGTCTCCCGAGATTGCATTTCAGTATTCACTCGAGCCAGTTGACGCAGGGCTGCACAACGCGACACATGTCGGGAGGGAAGGCGACATGAGAATGACCCCCACGAGCGACGCGGTTTGGACGCTGCGCGCGGACGGCGGCTCGCGCGGCAATCCCGGCCCAGGCGCCATCGGGTACGTGCTCTACGACGAGTCGGGCCGCGAGGTCGAGGCGAAAGGCGAATTCCTCGGCGTGTGCACGAACAACGTCGCCGAGTACCGGTCGCTCATCGCCGGGCTCATCGCCGCGGCCCGCCACGGCGTGCCCAAGCTCGTCGTGCGCATGGACTCCGAGCTCGTCGTGCGCCAGATGCTCGGCCAGTACAAGGTGAAGAACGAGGGCCTGAAGCGACTCCACGCCGAGGCCCGGGCGGCGCTCGCCCGCGTCGGCGTGGTAAGCTTCGAGGCCGTTCCGCGCGATGACAATGGTCGCGCGGATGGATTGGTGAACGAGGCGCTCGATCGGGCGCTTCTGGGTTAGTCCGAGTTTCCCAGGTGATCGCGCGGTGTGCACCAACGCTTCCGCCTCAAAGCGGCGGCCGAGGTCGCATCGTGAGGAAAGTCCGAACTCCACAGGGCAGGACGCCGGGTAACCCCCGGGGGGCGCGAGCCCACGGAAAGTGGAACAGAGAGCAGACCGCCAACGGGCGGTGTGCGCGCCGGCTTCGGCCGGAGGCGCCGCCGCTGCGGGCAAGGGTGAAACGGTGAGGTAAGAGCTCACCAGCGGTGCCGGTGACGGCACCGGCTCGCCAAACCCCGTCCGGAGCAAGACCGAATAGAGGGGGAGGGGTGTGTCCCGCCCCGTTAGACCCCAGGGTCGGTCGCCACGAGGCGATGGGAGACCATCGTCCCAGTCAAATGATCACCACGGAGCGATCCGTACAGAATTCGGCTTACGGGAGACTCGGGTCGCATACGGGCAAACGCCCGCCGGCGGGACGTCGGCGGGCGTCCTCGTTCCCAGCGCGCGCGGCCACCGCCAGCGCGCTCGCGGGGCGTGCATCCGTCGCGACGTGGGCGATCCCCGCACTCGCTGCGCTGGTGCTCTACGCGCGTAGCGTGAGCTTCGCGTTCGTCTGGGACGACCTGGACCTGGTCGTCCGGAACGCCACGCTCCAGGGGCCGGGCTGGCTGTCGCTGCTCGCGAAGGACTTCTGGCAATCCACCGGAGGCGGCACGGGGATGTGGCGACCGTGGGTGACGTTGAGCTATCGGGTGGACGGCGTGCTCTCGGGCTGGCAGCCGTGGAACTTCCACCTCGAGAACGTCCTCGCCCATGCCGCGAGCTCGGGGCTCGTGGCCGTGCTCGCACGAGGGAGAGGCCTGCGCGTGGCGGCGGCGATCGGAGCGGGACTCGTCTACGCCACCGCGCCGGCGCTCTCTGAGTCCACTGCCTGGATCGCGGGCCGCACCGACACGTTCACGGTTCTGGCGACGCTCGCCGCACTCGTGCTCGCGCGACGCTGGCGCGTGAATGGCTCGCGTGCCGTGGCGGTCGCGACACTCGCATGCGCGGCGCTGGCGCTGCTCGCCAAGGAGACCGCGCTCGTGCTGCCGCTGCTGCTCGCCGCCGACGCCGCGGACGAACGCGCGTCTGCGGCGCACGACTCGAAATGGAGATCGTTGATGAGGCCAGCGCTCGCCACGCTCGGCGTGGTGCTCGTGTGGGCGCTCGCGCACGTGTCGCTCGTGCCCGCCCCCAATCGCCCGCCCGAGCCAGGTGCGCTCGCCGGGCTCGCGGCGCTCGTCTGGTCGCACCTCGCATGGCTCGGGCCGTGGGCGCCGCACTCGCCTCTGCTCGATCAGTGGCTCGCACCGGGAGCCGGCGTCGCGAGTCTCGCGTGGCTCTCACTCGGGTTTGTGGGGGTCGCGACTGGAGTGGCGCTTCGCCGGCGCTGGCCGCTGACACTGCCGGTCACGCTGGTCTTCGCGCCGCTCCTGCCCGTCGCGGGCGCCTCACTCATGGAGTCGGGCGTCCGCTTCGCCGAACGGGCGCTCGCGCTGCCCGCCGTGGGTCTGGCGCTCGCGCTCGCCATGCTCGCGGACCGGCGGGGAGCGATATCCGGTCGGCTCGCGAAGCTCGGGCTCGTGGCCTGGGTGCTCCTGCAGGCGGCCGTGGCGTGGCCCGCGATTGGAGCTTGGCGCGACGAGGAGTCCCGCATCCGGCGTGTCGCGGAGGTGCGGCCGCACGACACCGATGCGCAACTGGGACTCGCCGACCTCCTCTCCACGCTCGGACGCAACGACGAGGCACGCCAGTGGATCGCGCGCGCCGAGGCCGCCGATCCGCGCGGCGCGGCGCCGCTTGTGACCAGGGCGTCGCTGGAGTTCCGCGGCGGCCGCATGGCCGAGAGCCTTGCCGCCGCCGAGCAGGCGCTCGCCCGTGCGCCGGACGACCTCGCGGCGGGCATGATCCGCGTGCGCGCGCTCGCTCGGCTGTCGCGTCCCGCGCAAGCGCTCGCCGCCGCCCGCGAACTCGAACACCGACATTCGAGCGAGCCCGCCGCGCGCGGCGCGTTGGGCGTGGCGCTGTTCGCGAGCGGCGATGCGGCCGCGGCGGTGGCACCGCTTCGCGAGGCGTCGGAGCACCTGCTCGACGACTCGGGGCTGGCGTGGGAGCTGGGGCGCGCCGCGGTGGCGGTCGGGGATGTCCCGCTCGCGCGCCAGGCGTTCGAGCGGGCGGTCACCGCGCAGCCCGAGTTCTATGAAGGTTGGCTCGGCGTGGCCGACACCCGCGCGCGAATGGGTGACCTCCGTGGCGCCGAGCTGGCGCTCGCTCGCGGCGCGGCGCTTCCGGGCGCCCGCGACGGACGCGTCGAGGTGTTGCGCGCGCGCATCGCGGGCACGAAACGCTGAATCAGGGCTCGACGACGCGACACGAAACGCCTTCCGGCTTGCCGTGCGCCGGACCGCGCCAGTACAGTCGAATACGAGTCCCTGTCTTTCCCTTCAGTTCTCGCCGGGGTTCGCGAATGCCGCCGACGGTCACGGCCTCACCGCAGTGGGTGCTGCATCCGAACCATTCCCCGGATACCGCCGCGGGACTCGCGAGGACACTCGGCGCCCCGCTCGCGCTGGGCCACGCGCTCGTCAACCGCGGCATCGTGCGCGAACAGGACGCCCGGCGCTTCCTGGACCCGGTGCTCGAGGACCTGCACGAGCCCGCCCGGATGCTGGACCTGGAGCCTGCAGCCGAGCGCATCCTGACCGCGATCGACCGGGGCGAGCGCATCTTCGTCCACGGGGACTACGACGTGGATGGCATCACCTCCACGTTTCTGCTTTACAGCGCGCTCCTGGAGCTCTCGGCCCGGGTGGAGTACAGGATCCCGCACCGCATCCGCGACGGCTACGGGCTCACCACCGAGTCCATCGACGAGGCACAGCGCCGCGGTTGTTCGCTGGTCGTCACCGTGGACTGCGGGATCACCGCCGTGGAGGCCGTGGCGCACGCGCGCTCGCTCGGCATCGACACGGTCATCACCGATCACCACGAGCCGCCGGTGCTCCTCCCGGACGCCGTCGCGATCGTGAACCCGCTGCGTCCGGGCTGTGGTTATCCATTCAAGTCGCTCGCCGGCGTGGGCGTCACGTTCAAGCTGGTCGAACGACTGCTGCGCGGCCACGGTGGACTGGACCGCGCGCGTCGCTATCTGGATGTGGTGGCCCTCGGTACCATCGCCGACGTGGTGCCGCTGGTGGGCGAGAACCGCGTCCTGGCGCGCCTGGGATTGGATCGCCTGAACCAGGAGGCGCGCCTGGGGCTGCGCGCGTTGATCGGTGTCTCGGCACTGGCCGGCAAGCGCATCACGAGCGGTCACGTCGCGTTCGTGCTGGCGCCGCGGATCAACGCGGCGGGGCGCATGGGCAACGCCGAGCAAGGGCTGCGGCTGCTGCTGGCGCGCGACCAGGACGAAGCCGATACCATCGCGCGAAGCCTCGAAGAGGACAATCTGAAGCGCCGTAAGCACGACGAGCAGGTGCTGCTCGAGGCCGTGCGCAAGGTGGAGAACGAGGTGCCGTATCCGGACTGCAGCTCGATCTTGTTGTGGTCGGACACCTGGCACCCGGGCGTCATCGGCATCGTCGCGTCACGGTTGGTCGAGCGCTTCCAGCGTCCCACCGTGCTGGTCGCGATCGACGGCGAGCGCGGGCGCGGCTCGGGCCGGAGCCTGCCGGGGCTGGACCTGACGCGACTCTTGGACGGCTGCAGCGACCTCTTATTGGCGCACGGCGGGCATGCGTTCGCGGCGGGCCTTTCGGTGCGGCGCGAGCGGCTGCCCGAGCTGCGCGAGCGGCTCGAGCGCCTGGTGCGCGAGCAGTACCGTCCCGACCAGTTCGTGCAGCGCCTGGAGCTGGAT
>JAHFBW010000141.1 GCA_023249845.1 Candidatus Eiseniibacteriota bacterium | reverse complement strand
GGCATCGCCATGGCGCTCGCGCTGCTCTTGGGCTTCGGCTTCGCGCGCGCTCTCTCGGCCACCGACGACCTACGCAGCCAGCTCGACTTGTTCTCCCAGGTGCTGTTCACCGTGCAGAACAACTACGTCGAGCAGCCCGACAACGAGAAGCTCATCAAGGGTGCCATCGACGGCATGCTGAAGACGCTCGACCCGCACACCACGTTCCTGCCGAAGGAGCGGGCCGCCGCGATGGACGAAAACTTTCGCGCCGAGTACTCCGGCATCGGCGTGGCATTCGACATCGTGGACAACAAGATCGTCGTGCTGTCGCCGATCGAGGGCACGCCGGCGTACCGGCTGGGCATCCGCGCCGGCGACAAGATCGTGCAGGTGGACGGCAAGCCGCTGAAGAAGGGTCTCGTCACCGAAGACGTGTTCAAGCTGCTAAAGGGCCCCACCGGGACCACGGTCGAGGTGGACATCGAGCGCCCCGAGGAGTCGGCGCTCGTGCACTTCAGCATCGAGCGCGCCAAGATCCCCATCGAGTCGGTGCCCTACACCTACATGATCAAGCCGGGCATCGGCTACGTGCGCATCGTCCGCTTCGCCCAGACCACGGGCGAGGAGCTCGAGAAGGCCATCGCTTCGTTGCGCGGGCAGGGCATGAAGAACCTGCTGATCGACCTGCGCTCGAACTCCGGCGGCCTCCTGAACCAGGCCGTGGACGTGCTGGACCAGCTGGTCCCCGAGGACCGCAAGCTCGTCTACACCCGCGGGCGCATCCAGTCCTCGAACACCGACTACTACTCCACCGATCGCCGCGGCAAGTGGACGGACGGCGCCCTGGTCGTGCTCGTGGACCACGGCAGCGCCTCGGCGTCCGAGATCGTGTCGGGCGCGGTGCAGGACCTGGACCGCGGACTCGTGGCCGGGATCAACACGTTCGGCAAAGGCCTCGTGCAGAACCAGGTGAATCTGTCCGAGGGCAAGCTGCTGCTCACCGTGGCGCGCTACTACACGCCGAGCGGCCGCGGCATCCAGCGCGACTACTCCAAGTTCGAGGACCAGGCCGACTACCAGGCTGACGCGTTCCGTGAAGCGGTGCCCAGCGACTCCGTGCTCGCGACACGGCCACGCTTCAAGACCGCGAGCGGGCGCACCGTGTACGGCGGCGGCGGCATCCATCCCGACGTCGTCGTGGCGGACTCGCCGAACCTGACGCGCCCGGAGATCGACATGTTCACGAAGCGCGTGTGGTTCGACTACGCGAACCACATCGTCACGGCGAAGAAGGACGTGACCTGGAAGCCCGAGATGCTGGCGCGAGACAAGTTCAAGCTCGACGACAGCCAGTGGCGCGCGCTGCGCGAGGCCATCGCCACGAAGGGCGTCAAGCTGGACGACTCCACGTGGACGGCCGAGAAGCCGTTCGTGCTGCACCAGCTCCGCGGCGAGCTGGCCCAGCAGACCATGGGCGGGCTCGAGCGCTACAAGATCAGCGTCGAGGAGGACGCCCAGCTCGCGAAGACTCTAGAGCTGTTCCCGCAGGCGCAGAAGCTCATGGCAGGCGCCGCGGCGCTGGATACGAAGGCGAAGGTGCGGCGGCCGTAGCGGCAGGACCGTTCGATGAGCAGGAAGATCCAGATCAACCGCGCGCCCGTGATGACGCTGTGGGCCGCGGTGGTGGCGGAGCGGCTCGGCTGGAAGCGCGACGAGGCGCTCACGCTGGGCCGCGCGGTGGCGGGTATGAACGCGAACGCCAAGGCCCAGCGCCTAGGGCTGCGCGAACCTGCGGAGCCGGGGGAGAAGCCGAAACGGAGCGCGACGCGTGCCGCGGAGCATGTCGAGCTGCTCGGGCGTTCCGTGCCCGTGCTGCGCACGTCGAAAGGTGTGCGCGCCGCGAAGGATGGCACGGCAGATTCGCCCGAGGCGGTGGAGCGCTACCTCGCGAGCAAGTTTGGCGAATCACTCGCCGACGCTCGCGCCGCCATGGCGAAACTCGCGGCGGCCTTCACACGAAACGAACTCCCGGGCCGGGCCTACTCGCTCTACGAGATGTTTCGCCCGCAGATCCCGGCGGGCACGGCCGGCTGGGGCGCCAAGGGCGAGTTGGACCTGGCGAAGCTCGCGACATTGGCGAACAAGCCGAAGCCGCGGAGCTGAGCCGCGCGGCGTCGCCAAACCCCGTCGCTCAAGGGCAGATCGGTGTCGCACTCTCGACGTCGCCGCCGCTCCCGAACACGTCCAGCCACATCGACAGGTCGTCGGCGTCCACCGTGCCGGTTCCGTTGTAGTCCGCGACCAGGAACTCCTGAGCCGTGCCGAACAGCGCGAACCACAACGACATGTCGTTGGCACCCACGCCGCTCGCGCCATCGAGGTCATAGCAGACGACCGGCACGTTTCCGAACAGCACGCCGTTCGCGTACACGCTCACTGTCGGCGGAATCCCTGGCTGCTGGTCGGCGAGCTCTACCGTACCGGTCACGGTCATCCGACAGAACCCGCTCGCATTGGTGTAGGCGCGGAGAAACGGGCTTGAGCAGCTCGCGAACTCCTGGGTCGGATCGGCATCGCGGCCGAGCCGCACGCCAGCCGGAGTCTGCGAGCTTCCGATCATGACCGTCGCGCCCGCCGCCGGATTCGTGAACCGGCACACCGTCACCTCGAACGAACCGAGTCGAGTATCCGGCCGTGTTCCGTTGGAGCCCACGAGGATGATCCGAGCTGGAATGCGGCTGCACGAGCCCGGGAAGCTCGGGGGAGTCACCACCCCCGCGCTGGAGACGCAAGGGACCAGCACGAACAAACAAGGCCATAGCCAGCGACGCATCGGCGCACCTCCCGGGGGTCATGGAACGCGGACCCCACCGCTGCCGATACCCTGGTAACGTGTCCCGGGTTCCGCCCACCGCTTGGCGACGGGCTGGCCAGCGTTCCGGCCGCGCCTACGGCATCGGCTTCGCTTCGTGGACGCCGAGCGTGCCCAGCACCCAGGCGTAGTCGAACGCCGTCTCGTGCAGCGCGTCGTACCGGCCCGAGGCGCCGCCGTGGCCCGCGCCCATGTTGCACTTGAACAGCACGGGCTGGCTCCCGGTGTCAACCGTGCGCAGCTTCGCCACGTACTTGGCCGGCTCCCAGTAGCCCACCTGGCTGTCGTTCAGGCTCGTCTTGACGAGCATGGCGGGGTAGGCGTGGCGGGACAGGTTGTCGTACGGCGAGTAGCGCCGCATGACGGCGTACTCGGCCGCCACCTTGGGATTCCCCCACTCCTCGAACTCGCTCACCGTGAGCGGCAGGGATTCGTCGAGCATGGTGTTGATGACGTCCACGAACGGCACCTGGGCCAGCACGCCGGTGAACAGGTCCGGCCGCAGGTTCGTGACCGCGCCCATGAGCAGGCCGCCAGCGCTGCCGCCCTGGATGACGAGACGGTCGGGCGCGCAGATCTTCTCGTGCTTCAGGTACTCGGCGCAGGCGATGAAATCCGTGAACGTGTTCATCTTGTTCGCCATGCGGCCGGCGTCGTGCCATTTCTTGCCGAGGTCGCCGCCGCCGCGGATGTGGGCGAGCGCATAGACCACGCCGCGGTCGACGAGGCTGAAGCGCGTCGAGCTGAAGGTGACGTTCGATGGGATCCCGTACGAGCCATAGGAGTAGAGCAGGCACGGCGCGCTGCCGTCGCGCTTCACGTCCTTTCGATAGAGCAGCGTGAGCGGGATGCGCGTGCCGTCGCTGGCCGCGGCGTACACGCGTTCCATGACGTAGTGACTCGGATCCCAGCCGCCCAGGACGGCGGTGCGCTTCAGGAGCTTGGGTTCGAGCGATGCAAGGTCCAGGTCGTAGACGCTCGCCGGGGTGACGAACGACTGGTAGGCGTAGCGGAACGCGGCGGGATCGTACTCCGCATTCGCGGACGGCCCCACGGTGTAGGCGGCTTCCGCGAACGTCACGCGGCGCGAGCGCTTCTGTTCCGGCTCCATGACGGTGATCTGCGGCAGCGCGTGTTCGCGTTCCGACACCACCACCTGGTGCGCGAAGCAGGTGACACCGGTGATCATGACGTCGTCGCGATGCGGCAGCACCTCGGTCCAGTGCGACGGATCGGGTGTGGCAACGGGTGCCGTGACCAGCCGATAGTTGCGCCCCTTGTCGTTCACGCGGATCCAGAACTCGCCGCGGCGGTGGTCCACGTAGTACTCGCGGTCCTGCAGGCGTGGCGAGATCGTCACCCAGTTTCCCAGTGGCTGGTCCGCGCGCAGCACGCGCACCTCGGACGTGGTGTGGCTCGAGACGGTGTAGAACAACCACTCGCCACTTCGTGACTGGCTCACGCCGACGTCGAAGCGCTCGTCGCGCTCCTCGTCCAGCTGCACGGCATGCGGTTGCCCGAGTTCCTGGCGGAGCAGGCGGTAGCTGCGCTTGGAGACCGGGTCCTCCTGCGTGAAGAAAACTGCCCGGCTGTCTGCGGTCCACGCGACGCTCGTCACGCGCTCGGCGGAGATCGCCAGTGTGTCGCCCGTCGTCAGGTCCTTCACGTGCAGGCGGTACTGGCGATAGCCGTTGTCGTCGGTGGTGTAGGCGAGCATGTGCTCGTCCGGGCTCACCTCGAAGTCGCCGATGGCCATGAACTTGTGGCCTTCGGCGAGAACGTTCAGATCGAGCAGTAATTGCTCGGCCGCGCCCTCGCCGGGCGCCTTTCGGCAGTGGATCGGGTACTGCTTCCCCTCGGTTGTTCGCGTGTAGTAGAGCCAGCCGCCCTTCCGGTAGGGCACCGTGAGGTCGGTCTGCTGGATGCGCGCCAGCATCTCGTCGTAAAGGTGCTCGCGGAGCGGTTGCTGATCGCGCGTCCAGGTGTCGGCGTACGCGTTCTCGGCCTCGAGGTACGAAACGACGCGCGGATCCTGCTTCTCGCGCAGCCAGCCGTAGTCGTCGAGCCGCTTCTCGCCGTGCAGCGTGAACTCGACAGGGTGTTTCTCGGCGACGGGCGGCTGTGGAGTGGACGGCGCGGCGGGGACGGTGCCGGGCATGGACAGGACTCCCAGGAGGACGAGGGCGAGCGCCGCGCAGGCGACTGTGGAAGGGTGCCGGGTTCTCACGGCGAGGGAAGATACTGCACGCGTTCCAGGTGCGCATGCGCGCGGGCCGCCATCCCGACACGCGGGATCCGGCTCCATACTGACCGGGAGCGCGCTCCCCACTAGAAGTCCGCCCAGTAGGCCCAGTCCCACGTTCACGGCCACGGCGACGGATGCTGACCTGCCCGCCAACACGCTGACGTTCTCGCTGGTGGGCGCGCCCCCCGGCGCCACGATCAACGCCTCCTCCGGCGCGTTCAGCTGGACGCCCACCGAGGCGCAGGGTCCGGGCAGCTACCCGTTCACCGTGCGCGTGAGTGACGGCACGGTCAACAGCGACGCGGCGATCGCGCTGACCGTGACCGAGGTGAACGCCGCGCCCGCCATCGCGAGCGTGCCAGCCTCGGCGACGATCCCCGAACTCGCGGCGTACGCGTTCACGGCCACGGCCAGCGATCCCGACGTGCCCGCGCAGACGCTGACGTTCTCGCTCGTCAATGCGCCCCCGGGAGCGAGCATCGACGGGACTTCTGGCGCATTCACGTGGACCCCCACGGAAGCGCAGGGTCCGGGCAGCTACCCGTTCACCGTGCGGGTGAGCGACGGCACCGCGAACACGGACGCCACGATCACGCTCGACGTGACCGAGGTGAACGCCGCTCCGGCGATCGCGAACGTGCCGGCTTCGGCGACGATCCCCGAGCTCGCGGCGTACACGTTCACGGCCACGGCGAGCGAACCCGACGTTCCTGCGCAGACGCTGACGTTCTCGCTGGTGAGTGCGCCGCCCGGTGCGAGCATCGACGGCACGACAGGCGTGTTCAGCTGGACGCCCACCGAGACGCAGGGTCCGGCGAGCTACCCGTTCACCGTGCGCGTGAGCGACGGCACCGCGAACAGTGACGCCGCCATCACGCTCACCGTGACGGAGGTGAACGCCGCGCCGGTCATCGCGAACGTGCCGGCGAGCGCGACGATCCCGGAACTCGCGGCCTACACGTTCACGGCCACGGCGACCGATGCCGACCTGCCGGCCAACACGCTGACCTTCTCGCTGGTGAGTGCGCCGCCCGGCGCGAGCGTCAACTCCTCGACAGGGGTGTTCAGCTGGACGCCGAGCGAAGCGCAGGGTCCGGGCAGCTACCCGTTCACCGTGCGCGTGAGCGACGGCACCGCGAACACTGACGCCGCGATCACACTGGACGTGACCGAGGTGAACGTGGCACCGGTGATCACGAACGTACCAGTCTCGGCCACGATCCCCGAGCTCTCGGCGTACACGTTCACCGCGACCTCGACGGATTCCGACACGCCCGCCCAGACGCTGACGTTCTCGCTGATGAGTGCGCCGCCTGGTGCGGGCATCAATGCGTCAACGGGCGTGTTCTCTTGGACGCCCACGGAAGCGCAGGGCCCCGGGAGCTACCCGTTCACGGTGCGCCTGAGCGACGGTATCGCGAACAGCGACGCCGCCATCGCGCTGACCGTGACCGAGGTGAACGCCGCGCCGGCGATCGCGAACGTGCCGGCGAGTGCGACGATCCCCGAGCTCGCGGCGTACGCGTTCACGGCGACCGCCTCGGACAGCGACGTACCGGCCAACACGCTGACGTTCTCACTCGTCGGGGCGCCGAGCGGGGCTTCCATCGGCGCGACCTCCGGTGCGTTCTCCTGGACGCCGAGTGAAGCGCAGGGCCCCGGCAGCTACCCGTTCACGGTGCGCGTGACGGACGGCACTGCGAATGCCGACGCGGCGATCGCGCTGACCGTGACCGAGGTGAACGCCGCGCCGATCATCGCGAACGTGCCGGCGAGCGCGACGATCCCCGAACTCGCGGCGTACACGTTCACGGCGACCGGCACGGACAGTGACAGCCCCGCGCAAACACTGACGTTCTCGTTGGTCGGCGCACCGAGCGGCGCCACCATCAACGGCACGACCGGCGCGTTCAGCTGGACGCCCACGGAGGCGCAGGGTCCGGGCAGCTACCCGTTCACCGTGCGTGTGAGCGACGGCATCGCGAACACGGACGCGGCGATCGCGCTGACCGTGACCGAGGTGAACGCCGCGCCGGCGATCGCGAACGTGCCAGCGAGCGCGACGATCCCCGAGCTCGCGGCGTACACGTTCACGGCGACCGCCTCGGACAGCGACGTACCGGCCAACACGCTGACGTTCTCGCTCGTCGGGGCGCCGAGCGGGGCTTCCATCGGCGCGACCTCCGGTGCGTTCTCCTGGACGCCGAGTGAAGCGCAGGGCCCCGGCAGCTACCCATTCACCGTGCGCGTGACCGACGGCACTGCGAACAGCGATGCCGCGATCACGCTGACGGTGACCGAGGTGAACGCCGCGCCGGCGATCGCGAATGTTCCGGCCACCGCGACGATTCCCGAGCTCGCGGCGTACACGTTCACGGCCACGGCGACCGATGCCGATATGCCCGCGCAGACGCTGACCTTCTCGCTCGTGAGTGCGCCGCCCGGAGCGAGCATCAGCTCCTCGACGGGCGTGTTCTCCTGGACGCCGAGCGAGGCGCAGGGTCCGGGCAGCTACCCGTTCACGGTGCGCGTGAGCGACGGTACTGCGAACAGTGACGCCGCGATCACACTTACGGTGACCGAGGTGAACGCCGCGCCGGCGATCGCGAACGTGCCAGCGAGCGCGACGATCCCCGAGCTCGCGGCGTACACGTTCACGGCGACCGCGACGGATTCCGACACGCCCGCCCAGACGCTGACGTTCTCGCTGGTGAGTGCGCCGAGCGGCGCGAGCATCGATGGCGCGACCGGCGTGTTCTCCTGGACGCCCACCGAGGCGCAGGGCCCGGCGAGCTACCCGTTCACCGTGCGCGTGAGCGATGGCGTTACTCAGACGGACGCCGCAATCACGCTCGACGTGGCCGAGGTCAACGCTGCGTCGGTCCTGAGCGGCGTGCCGGTCTCGGCGACGATCCCCGAGCTCGCGGCGTACACGTTCACGGCCACGGCGACCGACGCCGACCTGCCGGTGAACACGCTCACGTTCTCACTGGTGAGTGCGCCGCCCGGAGCGAGCATCAACTCCTCGACGGGTGTGTTCAGCTGGACGCCCACCGAGGCGCAGGGTCCGGGCAGCTACCCGTTCACGGTGCGGGTGAGCGACGGCACCGCGAACACGGACGCGGCCAT
>JAHFBW010000414.1 GCA_023249845.1 Candidatus Eiseniibacteriota bacterium | reverse complement strand
CTCGACGAGGCCACTTCGAGCGTCGACACGCACACCGAGCGCCTCATCCAGTCGGCGCTTCGCCGGCTGCTGGCGGGGCGGACGAGCCTGGTGATTGCCCACCGGCTGTCCACGATCCACGACGTGGAGCGGATCGTGGTGCTCCACCATGGTCGCGTCCGCGAAACGGGGAGCCACGCCGAGCTGCTCGCGTTGGGCGGTCTGTATCACCGCCTGGTGCAGCTCCAGTACCTCGGCAACCCCGAAGCGCCACCCGCCGGCGTTTCGCTGGCGTAAAACCCGGGCTGCCAGTCGTGCAGGACGCAACCCGCCCGGAGCCATGTTGGTAAGCGCGGTCGCTCGACGTTCAATCGGCGTTGACTCCGCGCCCCGCCGTGACTAAACTCCGTTCTGTCACTCCGCTCTCCCTCTCTCTCTCTCTCTCCGGAGGTGACTTCATGCAGTTGGGACGGAAGATCCGGGACCTGCGGCTCCGCCGCGGGCTCACGGTTCAGCAGCTGGCAGAAGCAACCGGGCTCTCGAAGGGTTTCGTGAGCCAGGTCGAAAACGGTCGTACGTCTCCTTCGCTCGCTACGCTCTACGATCTCGCCAAGTCGCTCGAGACGTCGGTCGCGTATCTGGTCGTCGAAGAGGATCAGGTTCCCTACGTGGTGCGCCGCGCTGAGCGGCCCAACATGAGCGTCAACGGGAACGCGTCGCGCGTCGAGGTGATGTCCGCGCAGCCGCGGCGCAACCTCGAATTGTTGCACTGCGAGCTGCCCCCGGGCGTCTCGATGAGCGACAAGCGCCATTTCCACCACGGCGAGGAAGTTGTGCTGTGCGTGGAAGGCCGCGTGAGTCTTGCGTGCGGTGAGCATGTCGTCCTGCTCGACGCTGGCGATTCCTGCCACTTCGACGGACGTGTGCCGCACTCGCTCGAGAACGCCGGCGATACGACGGCGCGCCTGTTCATCGCCCTCACCCCCGCATCATTCGAGCCGCTGATGCGGTCTCGTGGCGAAGGGACGAACGGGCACACGGTGGATACGGCGGTCCTCGACACGATCGGCTGAGTCGGTCACACGCTGGAAGAGGCGGCGGCCCGCAAGGGCCGTCGCCTCGATGTCTTTTCGGCATGGAGGCTGAACACCCATGACGGCGCTGGCTCGCGCGTGGCACGACTTCGGGGACGCTGCCCGCCAGTTCTCACGGCCCGCGCGGCTCTACCTCGGCGCCGAGTTCCTGATGTGGACCGCGCACGGCATCTTCTCGGTGCTGTTCAACCTGTACCTGGTCGAGGCTGGCGCCAGCGAAGCGTTCGTCGGACGCGCCATCTCGGCGAGCGCACTCGGCATGGTGGTGGCAGCACTTCCCGCCGGCGTACTCGCGGACCGCTGGGGCCGCCGGCGTACGCTCATGCTGGGAGCGGTGCTCGAAGGACTGGGCCACGTCTTGCGCGCTTCCTCGACGCATGGCGCGTTGGTGCTGGGCGCGGGCTTCGTGGCCGGGCTGGGCCAGTCGCTGTTCCAGATCGCGGCGGCACCGTTCCTGACCGACCACTCCACCCCGCGCGAGCGCACGCACCTGTTCAGCATGTTCTTCGCGAGCGCATTGCTCGCGGGTGTGTTCGGCAACGCCGTGGGCGGGGTACTGCCGTCGCTGGTGCGTGCCGTGGCGCCCAGCGTGACGCTGTTCGCCGCCTACCGTGTGGCGCTGTTCACCGGAGCGCTGTGCGCGGCCGCGGCCGCATTGCCCTTGCTGGCACTGTCCGGGCTCGTGGAGCCCCGGCCGCTGTCGGGAGCCGCCCCGCCCGCGGCCCGCGAGATGCGCCGCCTGTGGCCCATCGCCATCAACGCCGCGCTCGTCGGCTCGGGCGCCGGACTCGTGATCCCGTTCATGAACCTGTACTTCAAGAACCGCTTCACCTGTACGAGCGCCCAGATCGGCACGTTCTTCAGCGCGGCGCAGGTGTTCACGGCGGTGGCGGCGCTGGCGGCCCCCGCAGTGGCGCGGCGCTTCGGCAAGCTGCGCACGGCGGTGGCGTCGGAACTGCTGTCGCTGCCGTTCCTGGTCACGCTCGGCGGCGAGCGGCACCTGCCGGTGGCGGTCGCCGCGTTCTGGCTGCGGGCCACGTTCATACAGGCCTCGACCCCGCTGCTCCAGGCGTTCTTGATGGAGGTGCTGCCCCAGGAGCTGCGCGCGCGCAGCACGAGCCTCAACAACATGCTGTGGAACCTGGGCTGGGCGGTCAGCGCCAC
>JAHFBW010000140.1 GCA_023249845.1 Candidatus Eiseniibacteriota bacterium | reverse complement strand
GAACGGGCCGACGCACGGCGCCGCAATGATGCCGACGCCCAGGCCGGAGACGAACGCACCCGCGAAGCTCGTGGCCTGAGCGCCCCCAAGGCGGTTCATGAGCCAGATCGGGGGCTGCATCTCGTACACGCCGAACATGCCGAGCGACAGCAGCAGCATGAGCCCGCCGAGGACGACGCCCACCCACATGTTCTGGAGCGCCGAACCGAACAAGCCGCCCGTCAATGCCGCGACCACACCGAGCGCCGTGTACGTGGCGCAGATGCCGAGCACATAGAGCGCCGCGGTGGTGATCACGCGTGGGAGTGCTTCCTGCTTGCGCGCGCCGAAGATGCTCACCGTGACGCCGAGCATCGGGAACACGCACGGCGTCAAGTTCAACAGGAACCCGCCGAGGAAGAGCGCGAGGAACCAGCCGATCCCGCCACCCGCGAGCGCGGCTTCGAGCCGGGAGCGTGCGGCCGCGGAGGCCGCGCCTCCCGCGGGTGGGGCGGTGGTGAACGTGCCGGCGTCGCGCGCGCCGGTCGCGGGCTCGCCGCCGGTCGGGAACTCCGCGCTGTCGGCGGCGGCCGTGGCGCCGGCCTCGAATGCGCTGACTGTGACCAGGACTTCAAACGGCACTCCGGCGGGGGGTAGGCAGACCTCGTTGTTACAAGCTTGGAACTCGACCGTGCCCTGCAAGGTCCCAGATGTGGCGTTGGCCGAGGCCGCGAGCGGAACGCGGATCTCGGTGGCGCCGTCGTACACGAGAAGCGGCGTGTCTTCGAAGCCGAACTTCTGCTGGTTCCCGGCCGGATAGCGCACGCGTCCCGCGGTGAGTCCATGCGCGGCGGTAACGGTGAGCTTCGTTGGGATGTTGTATTCGAGCGCTGGCGGGTTCGCGTTCACGTGCCAGCCCGCGAGGATCTCCAGCCGGACGCGCAGCTCGGCCCGGCCGCCCGCCGGGATGGATACGGGCGTCGCCGTCGCGCGCACGAGGCGATCCGGCGCGGGCGTGCCCGCCGCGCCACCGGCCTGCGCACGTGCGCGGAACGGCACCAGCAGGACGGCGGCGAGCGCCAGTGTCACGGCCAGTAGCGCGCGCGCGGCTCCAGCTCCCAGTCTCGACGAGCTTCGCTTCATGCCCTCTCCTGTTCGGGTCATCTCAATCGTTCAGCAGCAAAGCCAGCTCGTGCGGCTCGTGCACCGGACTGTGGCAAAGGTGATCGAGGCAGGCGTACGCCGTGGCGCGTCTCGCGCGCATCGGCAGCGTGGCGGTGAACGGTGCCAAGTTCGCGAGTGCTGCGCGCGTGCCCTCACGCACGACGACCAGGTCGTCGTCGGGGCGGAGCCGGGATTCGAACGCCGCGATCAATGCGCGCGTGTCGGCGGCGTTCGGCTCGCCCGCGATCACGACGTGGCGCGGCGGCGACGCGGCCCGCTCCATGGCCGACACCATGCGCGGCATGGACCACGGGGCGCCCGCGAGCCGCTTCGCATGGAACTCGAACGAGCGCGCCGCCCGCTCGCGCCATTCGTTGCGCTCGAGAAGCGTGCCGAGTCGCCACAGCACCTCGGCCGCGAGCGAGTTGCCCGCCAGCTCGGCGCCGTCGTAGCCGTCCTTCAAGCGCACGGCGACGCCCTCGGGCCCAACGGGCGAATCGAAGCAGCCGCCGTCGGCGTCGTCCCAGAAGCGCTCCACGAGCAACTCGGTCACGCGCGCTGCGCGTTCGAGCCAGAGCGGCTCCTGAGTGGCCACGAACAGCTCGAGGCAGGCGTGTGCGAAGTAGGCGTGGTCGTCGAGCTGGCCCGCGCCCGCGGATTCGCCGTCGCGCCAGCGGCGGAGCAGCGAGCCGTCGGCCGCGCGCAGGTGGGTCCACACGAACTCGGCGGCACGGCCGCCACGCGACGCGTACTCGGGCTCGCGCAGCGCGCGGGCTCCCTGCGCGAGTGCGGCGATCATCAGCGCGTTCCAGGCCGTGATCACCTTGTCGTCGCGGTGCGGCCGCACGCGGCGTTCGCGCGCGGCGAGCAACCGGTCCCGGGCCGCGGCGAGGTGCGCGATGGTCTCCGGATCCGCCGGTTCGCGCGTCAGGTGGAGCACGGTGGTGCCGTGCTCGAAGTTGCCGCGCTCGGTGACGCCGTGATGCCGCGCGAACAGCGTGGCGTCCTCCTCACCCAGGACTTGGGCGAGCTGCGCAGGGGTCCATGCGTAGAAGCGCCCCTCCTCGCCCTCGCTGTCGGCGTCCTCGGCCGACCAGAACGCGCCCTCCGGCGACGTGAGGTCGCGCGCGACGTAACGGAACACGCCGCGCGCCGTCTCGGCCCAGCGCGCCTCGCCCGTGGCGCGGTACGCGTCCAAGTAGCACTCGGCGAGCAGCGCCTGGTCGTAGAGCATCTTCTCGAAGTGCGGGATGCGCCACGCGCGGTCGGTCGCGTAGCGATGGAAACCGCCGCCCAGGTGGTCGTGCAGGCCGTTCACGCGCATGGCGTCCAGCTGCGCGAGCGCCATGCGGCGCGCGGTCTCGGCGTTCCCGGCGCCACGCGACCAGCGGCGGAGCAGGAAGTGCAGGTTCCCCGTCGAGGGGAACCGGGGCGCGCTCCCGAATCCGCCGAACTGCTCGTCGAACTCGCGCTCGAGGTGCGCCGCGCACGCGTCGCCCAGCTCGGCCGCGGGCCGCGGCTCGCCACTCGGCGTGGCGAGCGAGTTGAGGAGCGTCATGACCTGCTCGCCGGTTCCCTCGATCTGCTCACGCTGCCCGCGCCACGCCTCGGCGAGCCGCGGCAGCAGCTCGAGCAACCCCGGGCGGCCGTGCGTCGTGGTGGGTGGAAAGTAGGTGCCGCCCCAGAACGGCTCGAGCTTCGGCGTGAGGAACACGTTCAACGGCCAGCCCCCGCCCTGCCCCAGCGCCTGCATCGCGGTCATGTAGAGCCGGTCCACGTCGGGGCGCTCCTCGCGGTCCACCTTGATGGCCACGAAATCCGCGTTCAGGGCCTCCGCGACCTCCTGGCTCTCGAACGACTCGCGCTCCATGACGTGACACCAGTGGCAGGTGGAATAGCCGATGGAGAGGAAGATGGGCTTGTCGAGCGCCCGGGCTCGCGCGAACGCCTCCTCACCCCACGGATACCAGTCCACGGGATTGTGGGCGTGCTGCAACAGGTACGGGCTCTTCTCGCGCGCGAGGCGGTTGGTACGTGGCGGGGCCGGGGAACGCATGGCGGACGAGTATAGGTGGCGAGCGCGCCCTGCGCGTCAGCGGCTGGTGAAACGCGGTCCACCCGGTCAGGTGCGGAGCGAACGCCGCCACACCGCGTACACGGGTACACCCGCGAGCAGGAGCGCCAGTCCCACGATGCCGTTGCGCGGGTCGTGCGCCAGCGCCTGCCACACGATCCAGACGCTGGCG
The DNA here is from genome assembly GCA_023249845.1 of Candidatus Eiseniibacteriota bacterium. Classification (GTDB taxonomy): domain Bacteria; phylum Eisenbacteria; class RBG-16-71-46; order RBG-16-71-46; family RBG-16-71-46; genus JAIOPA01. Next base: position 4,849 of record JAHFBW010000140.1, on the reverse strand, counting down.
CCAAGAAACGCCAGCGTGGCCCAGGGGTGCGCCGAGCCATACCCCTCGGGCCGGCCCAGGGCGTGGTCTCGGCGGCGGAAGACGAACAGCGACAGCGCCGAGAGCCCGTAGAAGATCCAGTCGGCGGACACCACCGTGTCGAGGATGCGGCCGTACTCGCCGGTCAGGGCGATGATCGTGGCGGCCGCGCCCTGGAGCACCACCGCCACCACCGGCGCGTGCGTGCGCGGGTGCACCCGCGCGACGCTTCGGAAGAACAGGCCGTCGGCGGCCATGGCCCAGTAGACGCGCGGCGCGGTGAGCATGCTCTGACTCAGGAATCCAAGCGTGGAGGCGGCGACTCCCAGCGCGAGCAGGCGGGCGCCGGCGTCGCGGCGAGGCCGGCAGCACCCAGCACGCGCAGACAGGCGACGTTCACCGCGAGATACAGGATCACGACGCCGGCCACGCCGATCAGCATGCCGCGCGGCAGAGTCCGCTCCGGGTCGCGGATCTCGCCGCTCACGAACGCCGCGGTCTGCCAACCGCCGTACGCGAACAGTACCGGCACCATGGCGGAGCCGAAGCCGGAAGGAGCCTGCGTGGCGGTGGAGGCCGCGACGGCCGCGGCGGTGGCCGCAGCTGCAACCCCCGTCGCAGCGGCGGAGGAAGCCACATGCGCGGCACTTCCGATCGCCAGCCCCGCCGCGACGACTGCCAATATCGCCGCGATCTTGAGCACCATGAGCACGTTCTGCGTGTTGGCGCCCATGCGCACGCCGAGCGCATTGATGACGGTGAGGAGCGCCATGACGAGGGCGGCGAGCACGCCCTCGGTGAGCGGCACATGGCCCAACTCGCGGGCGTAGCGCGCGAACGTCATCGCCGAGGCCGCCATGCCGCCGGTCTGGATGAGCAGCAACAGCGCCCACGCGTACACGAACCCGGTGGCTGGGTGGAACGCGTCGCGGAAGTACGCGTACTGGCCGCCCGCGAGCGGGCGCCTGGCGCCCAGCTCGGCATGGACGAGCGCGCCAGCCATGGCGATGGCGCCGCCCAGCAGCCACGCCGCGAACGTCCCGGCGGCGCTGCCCGTGCGTGCGGCCACAACGGACGGGTTGACGAAGATGCCCGAGCCCACGATCCCGCCCATGACGATGAGCGTGACATCGAACGTTCCCAGGCGACGATTGAGGGCGACCGGCTCGGGCATTCGACGAGCCTAAGCGGGCGCGAGGCTCTGGGGAACTCGAAAGCTCAGCTCGTGCGGGGGCCGTCCACCGTGCCCACGATCCGTTCGCCCATGCGCCACAGCGCGAGCGCCATCAACGCGAACACTGGCAGGAGCCCGAGTGCCACGCCCGTCGTCACCGCCCACTGCGCCTGCGTCACCGGCGCCAGCGCCTGCGACAACGCGCGGCCGAACGAATCGAACCGAGAGGCATGAGCCAGCGCGGCCAACCGGGACGGGACTTCCGCAGCGAGTGGCAGCCCCGCGCGCAGCGCCGACGCGAGTGCCTGCGGCCGCCACAGGACGAGCGCCGCCACGGCGGACGCGAGGAGCACGCCCGGTTCGGCCGCCGCGCGCACCCACCACGGCAGCGCGTCGGGCAGTGCCAGCCAGCGCACCCCGCGCGCCTCGCCACGCTCGACGCGAGCCATGACGCGGTCCGTGAAGCCCGCAAGCACGGCACCGGTGTCGTCGTCCAGGTGGCTCGCGAAGTGCCGTTCGAGCGCCCGCTCGAGCGAACGCGCCCGGGCCAGCGATCGCGCGCAGCGCGCGCACTCGCGCGCGTGCGCCACCGCGTCCTCCGGCAGCCACCACGGTTCTCCGCCGTCCAGCAGGCGTTCGAACGGCAGGCAGTTCATGGCGCTTCTCCGACCTCGTGCGTCCACGCCGCGCGCAACGCGGCTCGCGCGCGCAGCAGGTGCGTCTTCACCGTGTTCTCCGGCATGCCCAGCAGTTCCGCCACCTGCTCCACCGAACGGCCCTCGTAGTAGAACATCGTCACCGCCGAACGCTGCGCGGCGGAAAGCCCCGCGACCAACCGCTGTAGCAGCGCCGCCTGGAGCGTGTCGTCGTCGCCGCCCTCGGGGGCGGCGCGTTCCGGCAGATGCTCCTCCTCGAGTTCACGCGCACGACGGTTGCGCAACACTTGCGCGCGATCGAACGCGCGGCGCGCCACGATGCGATACATCCACGTCGAGAAACTGGATTCGCCCCGGAAGCCCGGCAGTGCCGTCCAAACCCGCACGAACGCGTCCTGCGCCACCTCCTCGGCATCCGAGGTGGAGCGCAGGATGCGCAACGCCAGCGTGTAGGCGCGCGTACGGTGCTGGTCCACCAGCACGCGGAACGCGCCTGTGTCGCCGGCCTGCGCGCGGGCGATGAGCCGCCGCTCCTCGGCCATCCGCACGGCTTCCGGATGGGCGGGGAACGGGCGGGCCATCGAAGGGTTGGACGGGTCGGGCGGCGGCTCGGGTTTCACCTCCTTCATTGTGCTCGGGAAATTGCGGCCGGGGCCATTTCCAATGAGTTAGCCGGCCGGCCGCCATGAAATAGCAACGACTTACGGCTCTTTCGGGCCTCGTCCGCAATCTTCCGCGCACAAGGTGTGAAACGCATCCGGGGGGTGGTCCGGTCGAAGTGGGCGACGTTGCCTGATCGCAGCACCCACCCATCACGAGGAGACCGCCCATGTTCGAATTCAGCGCAGGGGATTTCGTCCCCCTCATGGCGTTGAGCATCCCCATCATCGCCATCGTGGGAGGCATCACCGCTGGCATCGTGCGCATGCTGCAGCGCCAGCGCGCGTTCGAGATGCTGCAGCGTGAACGCATCGCCGCCATCGAGCGCGGCCTCGACCCCGACAAGATCGCCAGCCTGCAGCGTCCGCTCATCTATGACGACCACGGGATCTACACCGACTCGAACGTTGCGGCGGAGCGTCGCCGCCAGGGCCTCATGATCGGCGGTATCGTCACGCTGTTCGCGGGCGTGGCCATCGCGATCTTCCTGAACGGCGTCGCGGACGGCTCGGATGGTGGCAACGTCTGGATGGTGGGGTTGATCCCCGCGGCCGTCGGCGTAGCGTTACTCCTGAGTTCGTTCCTGATCCGGCCAATCGGCCCGGGGCCGACACCGCCGCGCGCGTAGCCGGGTCATCGCGGGCGAGTCATCAACTCGTTCGGAGCCCTCGTGGCGCTGTGCCACGAGGGCTTCGCGCCTGAGCGGGCTGTGCTAGCTTGGCTCCGAATGAATCCCCTGCTCCCATTCGGCCCGATTCGCGCGAGGCATCCCTCGCGCACGTTCGCAGTGTTTTGCGTGCTGCTGCTCGTCGCGTGCTTGGGCGCGCTCTCCGCGGGCTGCGGGCCGAGCAGGCTCGAGAAAGCGAGGGATCGCCTCGCGAGTCCGCTCGCAGCGCTCGCGGACAGTGGCGACGTCGAGGCGCTGCGCGTCGTGGCGGATATCGAGGTGCTGCGGGCGGACGGCATGCTGTCGGATTCGCTCGCGAACGCGCTCACCGCCATGCCGAGCACGGAGTTCTTCTCGCTCGACGAGAAGGGCGTGCGCGCCCGATCCGGTCGCGGCGTGGACATCACCTCGCTGCTCGCCTACACGTCGGCGGAGCCCATGCTCTTGAAGGAGTTGGTGATCACGCCCGAGCAGGCCGCCGAGCTGCGCCGGCTGGCACTCGACAACATGGCGGCGGCCGCCGAGATGGCGGCAGGATTCCGCGGCCAGGGGCCGGCAGCGCCCAAGTAGCCGCCGGCCGCGCGTCACACGGGCGGGCCGCAGGCGTAGGAGGGCAGTCCCCTCGGGAGGTGCCCTTGTCCGTCCGCCGGCTCGCGATCGCGTTGTGCGCGCTGCTGCTCGCCAGCCCCGCGCTTGCGCAGATTCCGCTCGGAGCGCTCGGCCCGGATTTCACCAAGACCCCGCTCGGCGGCGGTTCGGTGTCGGTGTCGCAGTACGCGGGCAGGGTCGTGGTGCTGTTCCTGCTGGGGTATTCCTGACCGTTCTGCCTCGCCGACGGTCCGTCGGTGCAACAGGACATCGCGCAGCATTACGCGAGCACCAAGCCGGGCGAGGTGCAGGTGCTGGGTGTGGATCTATGGAACGGAACCACCGCGCAGTTGAACGCGTTCCGCACGTCCACCGGCGCCACGTACCCGCTGCTCCTGAATGGCGCGTCGTTCACCGGAGGCAACGTGGAGACGCTCTACGGCACCTACGATAACTACATCGTGCTCAACAAGCAGCGCGTCGTGCGCTATCACGCCGCGCTCGGCTGGCCACACGGGAACCGCTACCACCTGAACGAGATCCGTGCCTGCGTGGACTCGCTGGTGTCGAGCACGGTGGATGTTCCGCCGTCAGCCGCGCCACCCTTGTCGCTCTCCGCCAGCCCCAACCCCGCGCGCGGCTCGTGCCGGTTGGCGGTGACGCTGGCCGAGGCGGTGAGCGAGGCTTCCGTAGAGGTGCTCGACATCGCCGGCCGCGTCGTGGCGACACCCTGGCGGGGTGCGCTCGGCGCGGGCCTGCACGAGTGGCGCTGGGACGCGAGTGACGACCGGGGCGCACCGCTCGCCGCGGGCGTCTACCTCGTTCGCGCGCGATTCGGCGGCGATTCCCGCACACTCCGGCTCGCGGTGACGCGGTGAACGCGGCGCGCCTCATCCGCGTGGCGCTCGCCGGGCTGGCCGTGGCGGTGGTCACCTCCGCCGCGGTCGAACCCACAGCGCGGTCGTCTCAGTCGTTCGCGGGCATCGCTCCGCGCGCGCTGGACGGCACGCGCGTGAACCTCGCGGAGAAGCTGTCGCAAGGGCCCGTGCTGCTGGACTTCTGGGCCACGTGGTGCCGGCCGTGCGA
>JAHFBW010000139.1 GCA_023249845.1 Candidatus Eiseniibacteriota bacterium | reverse complement strand
ACGAGCGTGCCGCTGCACGCGGCGCGCCGGCGTGAGCGCGGCTACGACCAGGCGGCGTGCATCGCCGAAGCGCTCGCCGACGCGATCGGCGTGCCGTTCGTGCCCGGCGTGCTGCGTCGCATGCGCGCCACGCGCGCTCAGAGCGAACTGGGCCCCGCGGCACGCCGGCTGAATGTGCTCGGCGCGTTCGAGGTCACGCGACCTCGCTGGGTGACGGGCCGGCGCGTGCTGCTCGTGGACGACGTGCTCACGACCGGCGCTACGATGGCCGAGTGCTTGGGCGCGCTGCGGGCCTCGCGTGCTCGCACCACGGGCGCAGCACTCGCCTGGGCGCAGTAGGCCGCGACTCGCCGTGCGCTTGGGGCGCGCCCGGCGCTCGTTCCGCACGGTGTATAGTCCTCGGCCGATCCATCTTGAGGCTTTGCGCATCCCAAGGACCGCCATGTCCCACCTTCACATCCCGGACGGAGTGCTGCCACTGCCCCTGTGGGTGGCGGGGCTCGTCGTGTTCGCCGTGTTGCTGGCATGGAGCGCCCATGCCTCACGCGGCTCCGGGCCGCGCCTCGTCGCGTTCCAGAGCTCGCTCGGCGGCATCATGCTCGCGGTGATGGCCATCCCGGTGCCCATCACCGCGTTCGACTACTGCATGACGCTCGCGGGCCCGGTGGGGGTGCTTCTCGGCGCGGCCTCCGCCATCCAGGTGAGCTTCGTGGTCACGCTCATCCTGGCGCTGCTCGGCCAGGGCGGATTCACCGTGGTGGGACTGAACGCGCTCGTCCTGGGGCTCGGCGCGGCCACCGCGCGCCCGATCTACACGCGAAGCGTCACGGCCATCGGGCCCGCGCGCGCCATGGCCCTGGCCACCGCCGTGTCGCAACTCCTCTCCACCGCGTTATGGGCGGCGTTGCTCGTGCTGTCCGTGCGCATGACGCCAAGCGCGGTGGGAGAGCACGAATTCGCGCACTCGCTCGTCCGCGTCTGGCATCGCACGGGCGCAGGCATCGTCGTACCGCTGCTGCTCGCCGCCGTCGCGCTGGAGTCGTTCCTCGGGTATGGTCTGGCCCACTTCCTGGCCCGGGTGCGTCCCGACCTCCTGCCCGTTCCCGCCCCCCGGCGTGGAGCCCCGGCCGAATCTCCGAGCACGCCATGATCAATACGTTCGCGCAGATCGACCATCTCGCCAGCGCCGGCCACTCCGTGTGGCATCGGTCGAGCGCGTTCGCGAAACTGCTGCTCACCGCACTCTACGTAACGCTCGCGGTCGCGACGCCGTCGTGGGGCGTGCTGGTGGCGCTGCTTGTCACCGCGATCGCGCTGTGCGTGACCGCGCGCGTGCCGAGGCGCCTGGCGATCGCGGCCGCGTCCACGCCGCTCCTGTTCTCGCTCATCTTCGTGCTCGCGCACATCCGCGCCGACTGGGACGCTCCGCTCATCTTGATCGCGCGGCCCATGGTGGCGAGTCTCACCGCCGTGTGGCTCGTGAGCACGACGCCGTACCCCGACCTGTTCGCGCCGCTCTCGCGCGTGCTCCCGCGCCGCGTGGCGGACAGCCTGTTTCTCACCTACCGCGCGGTGTTCGCGCTGCTCGAGCGCGTCGAGCGCGTGTGGTCGGCGCTGCGGCTGCGCGGCGCCATGGCGCGCCCAGTGGGCGAGCGCTTCTCGCTGTTCGGCGAGGCCGTGGGCACGGTGGTGCTCTCCGGATTCGACCGCAGCGAGCGTCTCCACCAAGCCATGCAGTTGCGCGGGCACTCAGGACGCATCTGCGGTTGCCGGCACTACCTGGAGTTCACGCGCGAGGACTTCTGGGTGCTGGTCGCGGCCGTGTGGGCCGCGGGCGCCGTCGGCGTGCTCGGACACCTGAGGCCGGAATGAGCCACCTCCACGAGCCCCATGTCGGGCCCGAGCCCATCGTGCGCGTGTCCTGCGTGCGGCACACCTATCCGGATAAGACCAGTGTTCATCTGTGCGGGCTCGACTTCGTGGTCGATGCGGGACAGCGTGTGGTGGTGCTGGGGCCGAACGGCTGCGGCAAGAGCACGCTCCTCTACCACATCCTCGGGCTCCTGCGGCCCCAGGAGGGCGAGGTGAGCGTGTTCGGGGTGGATCCGGCGCGACACTTCTCGAAGATACGCGAGCGCGTCGGGGTGCTGCTCCAGAATGCCGACGAACAGATCATCGCGCCCACGGTGTGGGACGACGTCTCGTTCAGTCCGCGCAACTACGGTTACACCGCCGCGGAAGTGGACGCAAAGGTCCGCTTCGCGCTCCGCCGCATGGGCATCGAGCACCTGAGCCACAAGGTCTGCCACTACCTCTCGGGCGGCGAGAAGCGCAAGGTCGCGTTGGCCGGCGCACTCGTGCTCGAACCCGAACTGCTGGTGCTGGACGAACCGTTCGAGGGCCTGGACCCCGCGTCACGCGGCGAGATGGTGGAACTCCTCGATCGCCTGAATCGCGAACACGGCGTGTCGTTGGTGGTCGCGACCCATGACGTGCAACTCGTGGCGCCGCTCGCCGACAAGGTATACGTCCTGAAGGCGGGCGGCGAGATCGTCGCGCAAGGGCCGCCGTCGGACATCTTCCAGGATCCCGACCTGCTGCGCGCCACGAACATCGAGCCACCCGTGCTGGCGGAACTGTTCCAGCGCCTGGAGCAGGCGGGTCACCCTCTGGGCCGCCCGCAGTCGCCGGAAGCGGCTGCGGAGCGACTCGTGCGTTGGATGGCCACCGAACGCGATCGCGCCGCGGCCGCGGTCGCCACGGCGCTCCGCGACGAACATCGCCGCACGGGCTCCATGCCGTCGCCCGACGCAACCGATCGCGTCGCGGCGCCGATCCCGCCGGCCGATCCCGCGCGGTCGTGACCGGCGACCTGTTCGGGGGCCACCCCGACGCGCCGGGCAGCGCCGGGCAGCCGTTCGGAGCGCTGCCTGCGGAACCGGGGCCCAACGCGCCGCTCGCCGACCGGATGCGGCCGAAAAGTTTCGAGGAGCTGGTGGGGCAGGAGCACCTGCTCGCGGAGGGCAGTCCCGTCGCATTGATGCGCGACGGCCGGCACCTCTCGAGCATCGTGCTATGGGGCCCGCCCGGCACCGGCAAGACCACGCTCGCCCGGCTGATCGCGCGAACGGCGGGCGTGCCATTCGTCCAGATGAGCGCCGTGCTCTCGGGCGTCAAGGACGTGAAGGAGGTCATGGAGCGCGCGGTGAAGCACCGACAGCGCACCGGCCAGCCGACGATCCTGTTCGTGGACGAGATCCACCGCTTCAACAAGGCGCAGCAGGACGCGTTTCTCCCGCACGTCGAGCGCGGCGACATCGTGTTCATTGGCGCCACCACCGAGAACCCGAGCTTCGAGGTGAACTCGGCACTGCTGTCGCGTGCGCGCGTGCTGGTGCTGCGCGAACTCAAGGCCCCCTCGATCCGCGCGTTGATCGGCCGCGCACTCTCGGACGAGCGCGGGCTTGCGGGTCGCATCGCAGCGAGCGACGAGGCGCTGGACCTGCTCGCCGCGGCGGCCGACGGCGACGCACGACGCGCGCTCACGACGCTCGAGATCGCGGCGGCAACTGCCGAGGCGGCCGGCCGGCCGATCGGCGCGAACGACGTGCGCGCCGCGCTCGCGCGCCGCCACCTGCGCTACGACCGCGCCGGCGAAGAGCACTTCAACCTCATCTCGGCGCTGCACAAGAGCCTGCGTGACTCGGATCCCGACGCGAGCCTGTATTGGTTCGGCCGCATGATCGCTGCGGGCGAAGACCGGCTCTACGTCGCGCGCCGGCTCGTACGGTTCGCGAGCGAGGACGTGGGAATGGCGGACCCCACGGCGCTCCACCTCGCGGTGGCGGCGTTCAATGCCTATCACCAGCTCGGCTCACCCGAGGGCGAACTGGCGCTCGCGCAGGTGGTCGTTCACCTGGCGCTCGCGCCCAAGTCCAACGCCATCTATCGCGCGTACGGCGAGGTCATGGAGGAGATCGAGAAGTCCGGTTCGCTGCCGCCACCCAAGGTGATCTTGAACGCGCCCACCCGACTGATGAAGGATTTGGGTTACGGGGAGGACTACGCCTACGCTCACGACGACCCCGAGGGCGCGAAAGCGCAGCAGCACCTTCCCGATGAACTGGTCGGCCGTACGTGGTGGCGGATGGGGAGACGCGAGGGCCAGTGAGCGCTTGCGTGCTTCATGTGGCTTGTTCGCGTGCGCGGATAAGCCGCAGCGCCGCAGCCGTGTAGGGCCGACCGCGCTTTCGTGGGTCTGCATCGCGCCCGCGCGGGCTCCGCACCGGGCGGTTCCCACGAATTCCTTCAGGTACAGGCGATTCCCGTCGAAACGACTCGCCGCGGATGATAGTTTCCCGCTGGGAGTTCCGTGCTTGCATCCGTCCGGCGAGAAGTCGTTTCCAGCGAGGAGATCCCCCTCATGAAGCGTGCGGCTACCACATTGCTTGTGCTGCTGGTCGCGTCGGTGGCATCCGTGGCGTTCACCTCGCGGGCCGATGCCGCCCTGCGAGTGCCCCAGGTTCCGGTGCTGGGCGGGTCCTTGCAGGCCTATCTCAACAGCGTCGGCGAGTCCATCAATGTCGCCACGCAGCAGGACGCCACGCAGGCGTGGGCGCACACCACGTCGGCGACGACGGCGTTCACGCTGCAGTTCGAGTCCACGCCCAACGCGAACCTGAACAGCTTCGGGATGTACAACGGCGGCGCCGTCGTGCCGACGCTGTTCCTGCTCATCAACGGCGCGATCATTCCCCAGGGCTTCTCCACTGGCACGTTCAAGCCCGGGAACCAGCTCGTCGTGAACCGGTTCGACCACAACGCCATCCCGCTCGGTTCGCAGACGTTCATCGGTGTGGATCCGACGAACTTCTGCTTCTACCTGCAGGGGCCCAATGGCACGTTCTTCACGCAGGACGCGCGCAATCCAGGCGGGAAGGCGCAAGCGCTGGCGTACGCGGGAACCGGCCCGAACACTGGGACATGGTGGCTGTGCTGGGAGGAGAGCTCGGTGGCCGCGGGCTCCGACCAGGACTTTGACGACTGCGTCGTGCTCATGGAGTCCGTGAATCCGACGCCGGTGAGCACCACGTCGTGGGGGCAGCTCAAGGCGCGCTTCCGCTGATATGGAGTGACCGGCTGTCAAGGTCGATACGTTTCTCCTGGTGGCCATTCTCGCAAGAGGGTGGCCGCCTTGGTTTGTGGGCACGAAGGGTGACGGACGGGATCTCCTGACCGACGGCGTGTCACTCTGATATCCGCGGGTTGCTCCGTGAGGAGCCGAGCCGCATGACCGTGCTTCGTCGGGGGCTACCGCAGTCTAGGATCGCGCGTCGCGGAAGCGAGCTTCCGTTGCGCGTAGCGGAATCGCGGGTTGACCCGTGATGCTGTCTCCCGTCCGTCGCCGTTCGTGCCCTCCTACTGGGTCGTGACCGTCCTCTGCGCTACCGGCGTCAGGGCCGCCCACACGTAGCCGACGAGCTCTCGTGCGACCGCGACGACGATCTTGTTCGCATGCTTACCGCGCCGTTCCATCCGCCGATAGCGGCGACAGAGGCGCAGTTGCGCCTTGTCGGCCAGGGCGATCATCGCCTCGGGCTGGCCATGGCGCCGCCGCGCGAGGGCCTCGCTGACGTGAGGCTTATGGCGGTAGTGCCAAGCCGTCTCCATCAGCAGGCGTCGCACGTGGCGGTTGCCGGTGTGCGTGATACCGCCGCGCCGCTGGCGTGGGCCGCTGCTGTACTCGCTCGGCACCAGGCCGAGGTAGGCCATGAGCTGGCTCGGCGTGCGGAAGCGCCGGAAGTCGTGCAGTTCGGCCAGCAGGGTGATCGCGGTGATCGTGTCGATGCCGCGGAAGCAGCGCAGCCAGCCGACGGACTCGGCGTAGCGCGACTCGTGAGCGATGTCCTCCAGGTGCAGCTCGAGCGAGTGCCGGCGAGCTGCCGCCTGCTCCACGGCCAGCATGTAGTCCTCGAACATCACCCGCTCGGCAGTGCGCTCGAAGGCTTGCGTTCCGAGCCACCAACGATGCGCCTGGGACCAGGCGCGCGAGCTGCCGGTGCCGTAGACGCGGCCGCGCCGCAGCAGGAACTTGCTCAGGCGATGTCGCGCCCGCATCAGGTCCAGCCGGGCATCGTCACGCCCACGGCACAGGTCGCGCACCGCCTCTTCGTCCTCGGTCGGCGGACGGACCACGGTGAGCAGTTGCCCGCGTGCGAGTTCCGCTAGCTTCCGCGCATCACGTCGGTCGGTCTTGATCTTCTCTCCCGGCCGGATCGGGATCATCGAGGGTGCGACCACGTCACACGTCAAGCCATGCTTCTGCAACTGGCGGTGCAGGGCGTAGCCGCACGGCCCTGCCTCGTACACACAGTGGACCGAGCCACCGCCCTCGCGCTGCAGCTTCCTGGCCAGGCGGTTCACCGCGGTCGGCTCGTTCACCACCCGCCACTCGAGCGGCGCTGCGCCCTCCGGCAGCAGCATCGCCACGGCGATGTCCTGCTTGTGGACGTCCATCCCGACGAAGGTGGTAGGCTCGCTCATAGACCGGCTCCCTTCTTCGTATGCGGCTCTGGGACCGCAAGGACCTAACCCGCGACTGAGTGTGGGGTCTACCCACCCGGCCGCCACCTGATGTGCTTCGGTGGCGACGCTACGACCGGGGGCCGGTCGCTCCATAGGGTCTAGTCGCTCTCGCTCCTACCCGACTTTTCGCGTGAAGGCCACCCCTCACCGGGTGGCCTTTCCGCTTGCGACTCGGCTCCGCCTCACCACGGGAGGGCTTGTCGCCGGGGCGGCGGCAACCTACCTTCGTGCCCGCTCGACACGCAGCCGAACGACACGAATCTCCCGGGGGGACCTCATGCTCCGTCTCACTCGCGGCACTCATCCGTGGTGGCGCGCCGGCCTGCTGCTCGGCGTACTCGCGGGCACCGTCGCCGCGACCGCGTCGCTCGCGGCGACAGTGCCGGCAGCGACGCCGCTCATCCCCCGCTCCGAACTGTTCGGCAACGCCGACCGCGAGCGCCCACGGATCTCTCCGGATGGCCGCCGAGTCTCGTGGTTGGCCCCTGACTCGAGCGGCGTGCAGAACGTGTGGGCGCGCGACGTGGACGCTGACTCCGCCCGCCCGGTCACGCGCGAGCGGCACCGACCGATCGCCTGGTACGCATGGGCAGGTGATTCGCGTCATCTCCTCTATCTACAGGACAGCGACGGAGACGAGAACCACCACCTCTACTCCGCGGACCTCGAGACCGGCGTCACGCGCGACCTGACGCCATTCCCCGGCGTGCGCGCGCAAAACGTGCTCGTGAGCGCGGCACATCCAGGTCACGTGCTGGTGGCGCTGAACCAGCGCGATCGCCGCGAGTTCGACATGCACCGCGTGGACCTCTCGAGCGGCGAAGTCACGGTCGAGGCGCAGAATCCCGGCGACGTGCTCACGTGGACGCCGGACTGGGACTTCGCGATCCGCGCCGCGACGGCGTTCGACCCCGCCACCTTGAACACGGTGCTGCGCGTGCGCGACGCCCTGGACAAGCCCTGGCGCGATCTCGTCACGATGCCATTCGAACAGGCGCTGTTCGACGGCCAGTTCGTGGGAGGCTCGCTCATCGTCGCGTTCGGTCCGGACAACCGGAGCCTCGTCATCCGCTCGGGGCTCGGGAGCGACATGGGGCGGCTCGTGCGCGTGGACGGCACGACGGGTGAGGAACTCGAACTGCTCGCGGCTGATCCGCGATCGGACGTTGCGGGCACGATCGTGGACGAGCACCGCCGCCGCGTCGTCGCGGTGGCATTCGATCCCGGCGAGCCCATGTGGCGCTTCCTGGACCCGGCCTGGGCCGCCGACTTCGAGCGCATCGCGCGGGTGGCCCCCGGGCACCCGCTGATCGTGAGCCGCGACTCGGCGGACCGGCGTTGGATCGTGGCCGTGGACCGGAGCGACGCCCCTCGGCGATTCGTCGACTACGATCGCGCGACGAAGCAGGTGCGGCCGCTCTACTCCACGAACCCCGCGCTGGCGAAGCGCGCTCTGGCCCCCAAGCAGGTGGTGTCGATCGCCGCGCGCGACGGCCTCCGCCTGGTGAGCTACTTGACGCTGCCGCCGGGGCGGGTGGCGAAGCGCCTGCCGCTCGTCCTGTTGATCCATGGCGGCCCGTGGGCGCGGGACGGCTGGGAGTGCGATCCCGAGGTGCAGCTCCTAGCCGACCGCGGCTATGCCGTTCTTCAGGTGAACTACCGTGGGTCTACCGGA
>JAHFBW010000138.1 GCA_023249845.1 Candidatus Eiseniibacteriota bacterium | reverse complement strand
AGTCTCGGACGCGACGCGGCGCGATCTCATCGCGCGTTGGCCGCGCTTGGCGGACAGGACCCGGGTGGTCCACGCCTCGGCACCGCTGCTGCTGGATCCTGACATTCCATGCGCGGATCCGAGATACCGCGACGGTGGACCGTTCCGGCTCGTGACCGTCGGTCGCTTCGACTGGCAGAAGGGCTACGACCTGTTGCTGCCGGCGCTCGCGGCGCTCGCCGAGCGCGGCATCCCGTTCACAATCGACGTCGTCGGGCACGGCACACTCGAGGCGAGGCTGCGCGAGCGCGCCGGCGCGCTCCGGCTCGCCGACCGAATCCGCTGGCGCGGCCGCGACGTCGACGTGCCGGCGCTTCACGCCGGCAGCCACGCGTTCGTCACGACCACCCGTGCGGAGATGTTCGGGATCGCAGTGCTCGAGGCGATGGCGTGCGGCCTGCCGGTGTTGGCGACCGCGGTCGGCAGCCTGCTCGAGGTGGTGACGGACGGCGAGGACGGAGAGTTACTGCCGTTCGAGCCGGCCGTGACGCTGCCTGAACGTGTCGCTGGCCGCCTCGCGGACTGGTGGGCCGACCCCGCGCGGATGGCGCGCCTGGGTGCGGCAGGGCGCCGTCACGCCGCCAGACGGTTCTCGCCCGCGGTTTTTGCGGGCGCGACCGAAGCCGTCTACCGAGACCTGGCCCAAGCGACCCCGAGGTAGTCCTCGACGACGTCGAGCCCGGAGAGTTTCACCCATGACTGCCCGTGGCGGCCCGCTACGGCACCTGCCCCATCCTGACCAGCGCCGCCGTCAGCTCGGGCGAGCCAGGCGCCGCCGCGAGGCCACGCCGGAGTGCCGCGACCGTGGCGTTCGCGTCGCCCGCCTGCGCGTGGATCTGCGCCTCATAGAGGTAGGCGCGAGCGTTGGAGGGCACCAGCCGTTGCGCTTCACCGAAGCGCGCCAGCGCCGCGATGGGATCCTGCTTCGCCAGCGCGAGCAGCCCCGCCATGATCTCGGCATCGCCGCGCACCTCGATGTCGGTCGAGCGGCGCGCGCGCACGATGGCCTCCTCGGCACCCGCCAGGTCGCCGTCCGTACGGCGCCGCTCCGAGAGCACCACCCAGGCGCGCGCGTTCTCGGGGTCGATCGCCACGGCGCGGTCGAGCGCGGCGCGCCCTTCCGCCTTCATGCCGCGCCCGATGATGCCGATGCCCTCGTCGTAGGCGGCGAGACTGCGTGCGCGTCGTTCGGCCGTGGCCTGGAGCGCGGTGAGCGCCGCGGCCTCGACGGGAACGGCGTCGCGCGCGGCGACGATGGTTCTGCCCGCACGCGTCGAATCGCCGTTCTCGAGGAGCCAGCGCGCCCGCGAGCCGTACCACTCCGCCGTCGTCCACTGCTGGAACAATGGTCCGGCGGGTTCTGCAGCCACGAATGGGATGGACGCCACGACCTGCGGATGGCCCGAGAGCGACGTGCGCCCGACGGCCACGAGGTCTCGGGGTGCCCTGTATTCCACGATCGGCCGGTCATCGCGATTGGCCGGAGCCACACCCGCGACGCGTTGCAGCGAATCGAGTGGCGACACCCAGTATGCGGCGAGCACGGATGGATCGGGGATGCGTGCGCGGTCGAGGATGCGTCGCGCCTGCGGCGTGCGAAGCCGCGCCAGGTCCAGCGTGCGTCCGGGCGGCGCTGCCACCAACAGCAGGTCCACGTTGCGCCAGATGTAGAAGAGCTGGCCCTGCGGGAACACGTCCAGGAACGAGCGCACGAGCGTGGCGAACGTCTCGGGCGAGAGCTCGTAGAGCTGGAGCCACTGGCAGAACACGCCATCGGGCTCGAGTCGGGCGCGAACACGCCGGTAGAAATCCACCGTGAACAGGTTGTTCACACCGGCGATCCACGGGTTCGAGGGCTCCGACACGATGAGACCGTATTTCCCCGCCGAGTGCAGAAGGTGCGTGCGCGCATCACCCACGAACAGCTTCGTGCGCGGGTCGTCGAGCGGGTCCTCCCCCTTGGCGTGGAACCAGCGCGAGGCGGCGACGACGCCGGGCTCCAGCTCCACCACCTCGGTGGGACCTGCGCCCGCGGCCAGCACCGACGCCGTGGTGACGCCCGAGCCCTGGCCGATCACGAGCGCGCGAGCGCCCGAGTCCGCGAGGATGCCGGGCAGGACCCCGAGCAGCACCTGCGTCTCCATATCCTGCGTGCTGGCGTCCACCTTGCCGCCGACACGCAGCCACAGGTCCTTCCCGCGCGGGTCGGTGCCGAGGATGACCGAGGCGTTGATGCCCTCGCGGTAGTAGAGGATGCGGTCCTCCGACGTCGCGAGCCGCACCGCGTCGGGCGAGCCCTGCGCGAATGCGTTGACCTTCACGGCCTGCGCGGGACGATATACACCGGCCGACATGATCTGTGCCTCCCAGCGCGGCGCGATCGCCACGAACACGGCGGCCGCGAATGCCGCGAGCAGCGAGACGATGACGGGCACGCCGCGCAGTTCCTTCCGCCGCCAGGCGAGCGCCAGCGCGACCAGACCCACGGCCACCGCCAGCCCGAGTGCGCCCACGTGCGTGCCCTGCACCCCGAGCCTCGGCACGAGCACGAAGCCCGCCACGAGCGAGCCGGCGATGGTGCCCGCGGTGTTGACGGCGTAGGCGAATCCTGCCGCGTGGCCGCCGTCGCGGCTCTGGAGCAATCGCACCGCGACCGGGAAGATGGCGCCGAGCAGCAGGCACGGCGCACCGATCAGCATGGCCACCGTGGCGGCTTCCGCAAGCAGAAGCCCGCGCCAGTCGCCGCCAGCTGCCGTGCCCATGTCGAGCATGCGCTGCGGCAAGCTCGGAAACGCTTGCAGCGCCAGCGCGGCCGTGGCCGCGAGCAGGAGCTGTAGCGCGCCGAAGCCGGCGAGCGTTGCGACGCGCGGGAGTCGCGGGCTCACGAGCGCGCTGCCCAATGCGATCCCCAGGAGATAGATCCCCAGCACCGCCGCGAACGAGTAGACCGACGAGCCGAACACCAGCCCGAACAACCGCACCCACGCCATCTGGAACGCCAGCGCGCCGAACCCCGAGAGCGCGAACGCCCACGCCATGACGCGGCGGCTCCCGACATCGAGCGTCGCGGTCGAGTCCGCCGCCTCGGAAGCGGCCTCTGCGGGTGTCCCCGCCGACGCCCGCCCCGACCTCCACGCCACAATCGCGACCACCACGTTGAGCGCCGCCGCGACGAGCGTGGTGCCCGTCAACCCCAGGCCAGGCATGAGCACGAAGCCCGCGGCGAGTGAGCCCGCCACGGCGCCGAACGTGTTGAGCGCGTAGAGCCGCGCCAAGCCCGCGCCGACGACGTCGCGCTCGACGTGCGCCACCAGCACCGGCAGCGTCGCGCCCATCAGCGCCGCGGGTGGAATCAGGAACACGATCAGCATGGCGAGGCGCGCCGCGGCGAACGCAGGGGTCTCGCCCCCGAGCGAGCGATAGAGCTGGCCCACGAGAGGGTCACTGGCACGCAGGAGCGGCAGCAGCAGCACGCCCAGGACGCCCACGCCCAGCTCGAGCAGCGCGTACGTGCGCGCGCCGTCGCCTCTGCGCGCAAGCGGCACGCCGAGCACGCGCGCGCCCAGTGCCAGGCCGCCCAAGAACGACGCCACCACGGCCGCGACGGCATGCAGCGAGCTCCCGAGCACGTAGGCGAGCTGCTTGGACCACGCGATCTCGTAGAGCAGGCCGGCCGCGCCCGAGGCGAAGAAGCAGAGCGCGGCCCAGAGCGGCAGGACGGGATCGCGGGGGGTGCTCGGCCGACTGGACGTCATTTCCGCAGTCTAACCAAGCGCCATGTGTTTCGACACCTCACGAGGCTTGCCATAGATTCTCGCGGCAGCAGGTCGTCTCGCACCACGTCGCGTGCATCGGCGGCGCGAATCCTCCGGTGGCGCACGAGTCGTCCAGAGCTTCCTCTAGAGGGAGAGCACACGATCATGAAGGTCGCGATTCTGGCCGGTGGATTGGGGAGCCGGCTCCAAGAGGAGACGACGGTCCGGCCGAAGCCGATGGTGGAGATCGGCGGCAAGCCGATCCTGTGGCACATCCTCAACATCTACGCGGCGCATGGCTTCGACGAGTTCGTCGTGGCACTCGGCTACAAGGGCGAGTTCGTGAAGGAGTACTTCCTCAACTTCTTCGCGCTCAACAACGACCTCACCGTCGATCTCCGCTCCGGAGCTGCGCGGGTGCATAGCGGGAACGGGCCGGCCTGGAAGGTCCACCTCGTGGACACTGGGCCCTCGACTCAGACCGGTGGTCGCGTGAAGCGCCTGCAAGGGCACCTGCGCGAGCGGACGTTCATGCTGACATACGGCGATGGCGTCGCGGACCTCGATCTCAAGAAGCTGCTCGAGTTCCACCGCGCCCACGGCAAGCTCGCCACCGTGACCGCGGTGCGCCCACCGTCTCGATTCGGCAGCTTCATCCTCGATGGGAACCAGATCACCCGGTTCGAGGAGAAGCCGCAGACCGGCGAGGGCTGGATCAACGGCGGGTTCTTCGTACTGGAGCCGGGGGTCCTGGACCTCATCGAAGGCGACGACACCCTGTGGGAGCGCGGTCCCATGGAAAAGCTCGCGGCCGCGGGTGAACTGATGGCGTACCGGCACGACGGCTTCTGGCAGGCGATGGACACGCTCCGTGAGCGCCGCGTGCTCGAGGACCTCTGGGCCTCGGGAAAGGCACCATGGAAGGTCTGGTAGGGTGAAGTCCGCGGACTTCGTCGTGGTCGGCGCCGGGGTGATGGGCGTGAATATCGCCTCGGAGCTCAAGCGCCGCCACCTCGATGCCCGCGTACTGCTGATCGAGAAGGAAGCGTCCCCCGGACTCCACGCGAGCGGGCGGAACAGCGGTGTCCTGCACGCCGGCTTCTACTACACCGCCGACACCCTGAAGGAGCGCTTCACCCGCGACGGCAACCGCCTGATGCAGGAGTACTGCAGCGAGAGGGGCCTGGCGGTGAACCGCTGCGGCAAGCTCGTCGTCGCCCGCGACGAGTCCGAGCTGCCGGTGCTGGCGGAGCTGCTGCGACGGGCCCAGGCGAGCGGCGTGAGCCTGCAGCCGATCGACGAGCGGGAGGCGCGGAGCCTCGAGCCGCGGGTGCGCACGTTCCAGCGGGCGCTGTTCTCCCCGACGACGGCGACGGTGGATCCCGTCGCGGTGATGCGGGCCTTCGTCGAGGATGCGGAGCGCCTCGGCGTGGAGCTGCGGCTCGATTGTGCCTACGTCGGCCGCGCGGGGCCCGTCGTCCGGACCCGCCGCGGGGATCTCGAGTGCGGCTACCTCGTGAACGCGGCCGGGCTTCACGCGGATCGGATCGCACGCGACCACGGATTCTCGGAGCGCTACCGGATCCTGCCGTTCAAGGGCCTCTACCTCTACTCGAACGAACCCGCGGGGGCGTTCCGTACCAATATCTACCCGGTCCCCAACCTGCGGAATCCGTTCCTCGGTGTACACGTCACCGTCACGACCGACGGGCGCGCGAAGATCGGTCCCACGGCGATCCCATGTCTGTGGCGCGAGCAGTACGGATGGGCCGAGAACTTCCGTCCGACCGAGTTCGCGCAGATCCTTGGCTCGAGCCTCGACCTGGTGTTCCGCGCCGGGTTCGATTTCCGCGCTCTCGCCGTGGAGGAGATGAAGAAGTACGACCGCCCGTACCTCGTCTCGCAGGCGGCGCGCCTTGCCGACGGCATCCGGCCAGAGCAATATGCGACGTGGGGCAGGCCCGGGATCCGAGCGCAGCTCGTGGACGTGCGGGAGCGCGCGCTGGTCCAGGACTTCTGCCTCGAGGGCGACGACCGGTCGCTGCACGTCCTGAACGCGGTGTCGCCGGGTTGGACCTGCGCGATCCCGTTCAGCCGGTACGTCTGCGACCGCGTGGAAGCAGGCTTCGCGCGGACGGAGGCGGAGCCCGGAGGGTCGCCGGCCCTCGAGAACGTCCGCTGAGGCCGGTTTCCACAGCACCCTCTAGCCGGGATCATTCATGAACCGTGAATCGAGAGGGAAGGATGTCCGTGAAGCGCAAGGCGAAGGCTTGGCCCGCGACGGAGTCGTGTCGGTGACACGTCGCAGGAGCGGGCCAAGCCTTCAACGCAGCGATTCTTGCGCAGCCGGCCCGCGCAGGCCACGGGCTCATGAATAGTCCCGGCCAGGGAAGAGGAGAAGGCCGATCGCCATGCGTGTACTGGTAACCGGGAACCTGGGCTATGTCGGCACGGTGATGACGCCGCTGCTGTGTGGCGAGGGCCACGAGGTCTGGGGCCTCGACATCGGGCTGTTCGCGAGCTGCGTCATGGGCGCGCTGGGCGAGTCCGGTGTCAGCCGACAGCTCACGAAGGACCTGCGTGAGGTCGAGGCGGCGGATCTCTCGGGCGTGGACGCGGTCGTGCACCTCGCCGGCCTCTCGAACGACCCTACCGGCGAGCTGAACCCGCGACTCACGGAGGAGATCAACCTCGCGGGTACGGTTCGCCTCGCCGAGTCGGCAAAGCGGGTGGGAGTGACACGCTTCCTGTTCGCCTCCTCCTGTAGCATCTACGGGCAGAGCGGAAGCGCGGCCCTGACCGAAGACGCCCCGTTCCAGCCGCTCACCGCTTATGCGCGCTCCAAGGTCGGGGCCGAGGCGGCGCTCCATCGGCTGGCGGATGCGTCGTTCTCGCCCGTCTCGCTGCGGAACGCGACCGCGTACGGCTTCTCGCCCCGGCTGCGCTTCGACATCGTCGTCAACAATCTGACGGGCTGGGCGGTCACGACCGGAGAGGTCAAACTCCTGAGCGATGGCCGCGCCTGGCGGCCGCTGGTCCACGTCGAGGACATGTCGCGCGCGTTCGCGGCCGCGCTGCGCGTGCCACGCGAACGCCTGCACGACACGGCACTCAATGTCGGTCGCGAGGAGGACAACTTCCAGGTGCGGAGCATCGCCGAGGCCGTCGCGGGCATCGTGCCCGACTGCCGGGTGACGTTCGCCGACGGGGGCTCCTCCGACAGCCGCAACTACAACGTCAGCTTTGCGAGGCTCCGGGAGCGGCTCCCCGAGTTCCAGCCGAGCTGGGACGTCGCGAAGGGCATCCGCCAGCTCCACGCCGCGTTCCGGAAACACGGACTCACCTACGAGCAGTTCTCGGGCAAGGCCTTCACCCGCTTGAAGCAGCTCAAGTACCTCCTCGAGCGAGACGAGCTGCGAGAGGACCTGACGTGGAAGCGAGCGGTGCGCGCATGATATTCACGGAGTTGCCCCTCGCGGGGGCGTTCGTGATCGATCTCGAGCCCCGGCGCGACGAGCGCGGTTTCTTCGCTCGTGCGTTCTGCGCCCGGGAATTCGAGCAGCACGGCCTGAAGACCGGGATCGTGCAGGCGAACCTCTCCCAGAACGCCCACAAGGGGACCGTGCGCGGCATGCATTACCAACGCGCGCCGCACGCCGAGGTCAAGATGGTGCGCTGCGTGAGCGGGACGATCTTCGACGCCATCATCGACCTCCGGCCGGACTCCCTCACTTACCTGCGATGGACGGGAATCGAGCTCAGCCATGAGAACCGGCGGATGCTCTACGTGCCCGAGGGCTTCGCGCACGGCTACCAGGCGCTGACGGACGACAGCGAAGTCCTCTACCTGGTGACCGAGTTCTACTCGCCGCAGGACGAGGCTGCCATCCGTTGGAACGATCCGCGGTTCGGGATCGCGTGGCCGATCGCGGACGCGATCCTGTCCCCCAAGGACACCGTGCATCCGGACTTCCAGCCTTGAAAATCCTCGTCACCGGAGCCAACGGCTTTGTCGGCTCTCAGGTCGCGAGGGTGCTGCTCCAGGGGGGGCACGAGCTGCGGGCGTCGGTCCGGCAGCACAGCGCGCTCGACGCGGTCGAGGACGTGGCGACGCGCATCGAGTGGGTGCCCATCGATGTCTTCGGCAGCGATCCCGACGCATTGGCGGGCCTCACGCGCGGCGTCGAGCTGTGCATCCACCTCGCGTGGTACGCCGTCCCGGGGCAGTACCTCGCCTCGCCCGAGAACCTGCGCTGTGTCACGGGGAGCCTGCGGCTCCTCGAATCCCTCGCCGAGGCTGGCTGCCGGCGCGCGGTCTTCATCGGCTCCTGCTTCGAGTACGACTTCGAGCCGGGGACGCTCGCGGAGATGGGTCCGGTCCGACCGCAGAGCCTCTACGCGGCCTCCAAGCTCGCGACATCACTCATGGGCGAGCAGCTTGCCCGGCTTCGGAACGTCGGATTCGTCTGGGCCCGGTTGTTCTACCTCTACGGCCCGTTCGAGGA